>JANXPQ010000059.1 GCA_025357235.1 Betaproteobacteria bacterium | reverse complement strand
GGCCCTGAACGGGGTGATTTCCGGCGAACATGGCATCGGCATCACCAAGCTGGAGTATCTCGAACCGCAGGAAATGGCCAGCTTCGCCGAATACAAGAAGCGCGTGGATCCCGAAGGCCACTTCAACAGGGGCAAGCTGCTGGCCGGTGCCAATCTCGAAAATGCCTATACGCCCAGTTTCAACCTGCTGGAACTGGAGAGCCTGATCCTGGAGCAGAGCGCGATCGGCGAGATTTCCGATTCGATCAAGGACTGCCTGCGTTGCGGCAAGTGCAAGCCGGTGTGCGCAACCCATGTGCCGCGCGCGAACCTGCTGTATTCGCCGCGCAACAAGATCCTGGCCACATCCCTGCTCATCGAGGCCTTCCTTTATGAAGAGCAGACCCGTCGCGGGGTATCGCTCAAGCATTTCGATGAATTTTCCGATGTCGCCGATCATTGCACGGTGTGCCACAAGTGCCTGAACCCGTGTCCGGTAGACATCGATTTCGGCGACGTGTCGATCGCGATGCGTAATTTCCTGCGCCGCCAGGGCAAGAAGAAATTCAATCCCGGCACGGCCGCGTCGATGCTGTTCCTGAACGCGACCGATCCGAACACCATCAAGGTCACGCGCAAGATCATGATCGAGTGGGGCTTCCGCGCGCAACGCCTGGCCTATCGCGCCGGGAAGTCGCTCGGCCTGATTCAGGACCAGGTGAAACATCCGCCGGCCACGCTGGGCAAGCCCTCGATCAAGGCGCAGGTGATCCACATCATCAACAAGCCGATGCCGGGCGGGCTGCCGAAGAAGACGTCGCGCGCCTTGCTGGATATCGAGGACAACCGCATGGTGCCGGTGATCCGCGATCCGAAAAAGGTGAACGAAGATTCCGACGCGGTGTTCTATTTTCCGGGGTGCGGCAGCGAGCGCCTGTTCGGCCAGGTGGGGCTCGCCACGCAGGCGATGTTGTATGAAGTCGGCGCTATCACAGTGCTGCCGCCCGGTTACCTGTGCTGCGGCTATCCGCAGACTTCCGCCGGGGAAGCGGAGAAGGGCCAGAAGATCAGCACCGATAACCGCGTGCTGTTCCATCGCGTAGCCAACACGCTGAACTACCTCGACATCAAGACCGTGGTCGTGTCCTGCGGAACCTGCATGGACCAGTTCCAGAAATACGAATTCGACAAGATCTTTCCCGGCTGCCGGCTGCTCGACATCCACGAGTACTTGATGGAGAAAAATGTCAGGCTCGAGGGCGTGACGGGCGTGCGTTACATGTACCACGATCCCTGCCATACGCCGATGAAGACCTACCAGCCGCTGAAGGTGGTCAACAAGCTGATGGGATCGGAAGTGACGCTGAACGATCGCTGCTGTGGCGAATCCGGCACGCTGGCGGTGACGCGTCCCGACATTTCGACGCAGGTGCGCTTCCGCAAGCAGGAGGAGATGCTCAAAGGCGTGGCGGCCATTCGCGAAAAAGGCAGTGAAGAGCCGATCAAGATCCTGACGTCCTGTCCGTCTTGCCTGCAGGGCCTGTCACGCTATCGCGACGATACCGGCGTACAGGCCGACTACATCGTCGTCGAGATCGCCAAACATGTGCTCGGAGAAAACTGGATGGCGGACTACGTCGCAAAAGCGAATAGCGGCGGCATCGAGCGCGTTCTTCTGTGAAGAACGCGCGAGTGTCGAGTGATTCCCCGCAAGGGGATACCGGCATTTGGCCATAAGTGGCTAGTAACTGGAAAGAACCAGAACATGCCTTCACTAGCCGCTAGCCACGAGCCACCCGCCACTGCCTGCGCACTCTGTGCTCAGGCAGGCGGCGAAGTCATGTGGGACGACGGGTTTGCCAGGGTCGTACTGGTCGGCGATGCGGATCATCCCGGATTCTGCCGGGTGATCCTGAACGCGCACAAAAAGGAAATGACGGACCTGGCCGAAGTCGAGCGCAATCGCTTCATGAGTACGGTGTTCGCCGTCGAGAAATTGCTGCGCGAATTGCTGACGCCGGAGAAAATCAACCTCGCCAGTTTCGGCAACGTCGTGCCGCACCTGCACTGGCATGTGATACCGAGATTCGCCGACGATCCGCATTTCCCGAATTCAGTGTGGTCGGCAAGGGTGCGCGAGGGCGCGCGGCCGCTACCTGTCGGGTTCGGTCGGTCGCTGCGTCAGCGCCTGAGCGAACTGCCGGGCCCGAATCGCTAGGCGGAAACCTTCTCGGCCGGCGTCCTGCCCGCCGCCAGGCGGCGGGTTTCGGGAAATACCACGGAGAAAGTACTGCCGCTGCCCGGCATGCTCTGGATGTCGAGCCGTGCCTGATGGCGGTTCAGCACATGCTTGACGATCGCCAGGCCCAGCCCGGTACCGCCGGTTTCACGCGAACGGCTGCGGTCCACGCGATAGAAGCGCTCCGTCAGCCGGTCGATGTGCTGGGGTTCGATGCCGATGCCGGTATCGCGCACCGCGAATGTCAGATGGGCGTCGCGCAGTCCCCAGCGCATTTCGATCTCGCCGTTTTCCGGCGTATAGCGCACGGCATTGCTGATCAGGTTGCCGAAAGCGCTGCGCAATTCTTCGGTGTTGCCTTTCAGCCAATCGGTGCTTTCCAGCACTACGCGGATTCGATGGCGGCCGGCGGAGAGCACTTGCGCGTCCTGGTGAAGAGCCCGCAGCATCTCCGGCACGTTGACGTCTTCTTCGCGTAGCGGGTTTTGTGTGCTCTCGAGCCGCGACAAGGTCAGCAGATCCTCCACGAGCCGCGTCATCCGGCTGGTTTGCTGCCGCATCAACTCGATCGCGCGTTTCGACATTTCCGGATCGGGAGGGTCCATGTCGTCCAGCGTTTCAAGGAAACCGCCGACCACGGTAAGTGGTGTGCGCAGTTCATGCGATACATTGGCAACGAAATCGCGCCGCGTCGTTTCGAGGCGTTCCCAGCGGGTGATGTCGCGGCCGAGGATCAGCTTGCGGCTGTCGCCATAGGGCACCTGTTGCACGGCCAGCACCATCTCCCCGGCTGGCCGCGAAATCTTCAGCACCAGAGGTTCGCCGGCCTGATTCGAGGAAAGATGCTCGACGAACTGCGGCTGTCTGAGGATGTACGTGATCTGCTGGCCACGGTCGCGCTGGTTGTCCAGGCCGAAATAATCTTCCGCCTTCGGATTGCACCATTCAATGCGATCGGTGCTGTCGAGAATGACGACGGCGTCAGGCAGTGCGGCGCCGGCGAGCTGGAAGCGCGACAATGCCTCGCTAAGCCTTGATTCGGTCTCACGCTGTCGCTTGAGCATTCTGAGCATGTGGGAAGACAGGTATTCCCAGGCGCCCGAACCCATCGGCATGGTTTGTGACTGCGGATCCTGCAGCCAGCGATACAGCAAGGACAGATTGCGCAGATGGTGCAGCAGCAATCCGAGCAGCATCAGGCACAGGAACAGCAGAGCGCCCCTGGAACCCAGCAACGGCCAGGAGACAAGAGCTATCACGCCGATCAGGACGACGGTGGAGAGGGGCCTGCCCCACATGGACTTCAAGCGTTGCGTCCCTCGAATGAATCGCCGGGAATTATCGCAGAATTCACCGACACCAATCCTGCGTAGAGGCGATCAGCCCGCGGAAAATCGGTAACCGGTGCCGCGCACCGTCTGTACCAGTCCATCCAGTTCAGTGGGCTCAAGCGCCTTGCGCAGCCGCCGGATGTGCACGTCCACCGTGCGCTCCTCGACGAACACGTGATCGCCCCAGACCTGGTCGAGCAGCTGGGTGCGTGAATGCACCCGCTCGGCATGCGTCATCAGAAAATGCAGCAGCCTGAATTCGGTCGGCCCGAGATCCACCGGTTCGCCGTTGCCGGTGACGCGATGGCTGGCCGGATCGAGCTTGAGGCCGCCCAGCTGCACCATGTCGTCCGTCATTTCCGGCGCGCGCCGGCGCAGCACGGCCTTGATGCGCGCATTCAACTCGCGCGGCGAAAACGGCTTGGTGATGTAGTCGTCGGCACCGGTTTCGAGACCCTGCAGCTTGTCCTGCTCGTCGGAGCGGGCGGTCAGCATGATGATCGGTATCGCGCGGGTGCGCTTGTCGGCACGCAATCGTCTCGCGAATTCGATGCCAGAAAGGCCCGGCAGCATCCAGTCGAGCAACACCAGATCCGGCAGCGCATTGGCCACCAGGTTGAGCGCCTGTTCTGCGTTGTCGGCGCGCAACGGTTGATGCCCCGCCTGCTTCAGGTTGTAGGCGATCAGTTCCTGGATTGCCGGTTCATCTTCGACGACGAGGATCGTAGCTGCCATGGATGACATTACCCGCTTGATTTTTTACGTTTGCAATACTATGAAGCAAATGTTACAAGCTCGTGACGATCATGGGACGCCGGACTCGTTGACGGCTATGATGACGCCTGACGCGATCCGCGTATCGTCCATTCCCAAGGCAGCTGTTTCCGATAGTTATCATGGCAGGACTTCAACCCGGGACTCCTCGTCCCATCGAAATCAAATTGCACCAGAAGTCTCGCGTCCTCGAGATCAGCTTCGACGACGGCAAGAACTTCAGTCTGTCCTGCGAATATCTTCGGGTGTATTCGCCGTCGGCGGAAGTACGCGGGCACGGGCCCGGACAGGAGATCGTGCAGGAAGGCAAAAAGGACGTGGAAATAGCGGCAATCGAGCCGGTCGGCAATTATGCGGTCAAACTGGTGTTCAGCGATGGCCACGACACCGGGCTGTACTCTTGGGATTATCTCTACAGCCTCGGCGAAGATCAGCCCCGGCTTTGGCAGCAGTATCTCGAGAAGCTGGCATTGGCCGGCGCGTACCGCGAGCCGGCCGGCAAGCCGGCGCCCGCACCCGGCGCAAAATCCGCCTGGAAAAAAATCTGAGCGCAAGCCGCCCGTTCCGATGAATTCAAACAAGACCACCGATTTCGGCTTCCAGAAAGTGCCGGAAAACGAAAAAGCAGGAAAGGTCGCCGGCGTCTTCAGTTCGGTGGCGAATCGCTACGACATCATGAACGACCTGATGTCGGCGGGGCTGCACCGCCTTTGGAAGCGCTTCGCCGTCGAAATGAGTGCGGTACGCAAAGGAGACCGCGTACTCGATGTCGCCGGAGGAACCGGCGATCTCTCATCGCTATTTGCGTCCCGCGTTGGAGAAAGTGGCGAAGTCTGGCTGACGGATATAAACCGCGAAATGCTCGGGCGTGGCCGCGATCGCCTGATCGACGCAGGCCGCGTGGTGCCCGCCGTGCAGTGCGACGCCGAGCGACTGCCGCTGCCGGATGGCTATTTCGATTGCGCGATCGTCGGTTTCGGCCTGCGCAACATGACGCACAAGGACAAGGCGCTGGCGGAAATGGTGCGCGTCGTGCGCACCGGCGGCCGCGTGCTCGTTCTGGAGTTCTCGCAGGTCTGGCGACCGCTGCGGCCGGCCTACGACGCGTATTCGTTCAGGATGCTGCCGCTGCTGGGCAAGCTCGTCACCGGCGATGCGGACAGCTATCGCTATCTTGTGGAATCGATTCGCAGGCATCCGGGCCAGGAAGAACTCAAGCGGATGATGGAGCAGGCCGGCTGCGCGCGCGTCGAATTCTACAACCTGGCCGCCGGCGTGGTGGCCTTGCACGTCGGCCACAAGCTCTGACTCGATGTTCTCCGGGCCATTCAGTGCATTCGTCAATCATCTGCTGGCCCCGGCTGCATGGGCGCGGGCGACGCTTGCCGAGCACGCAGGCAAGATCGCGGTGTTCGATCTGTTTCCGCTACGTGTCGCAGTTGCGGTCGGTGCCGACGGAACGCTGAGTGCTGCGCCGGCGGAAGCTTCACCGGCGGTTACAATCCGCCTGACCCACGCCACCATGCTGGGAATCCTTGCGGAAGGCGAGGATGCATGGCGCAAAGCGGACGTGGCAGGCGACACCGGTTTTGCATCGGCAATTTCCAAGGTCGCGGCCAACCTGCGCTGGGACATCGAAGAAGATTTGAGCCGGGTGTTCGGGGACATCGCCGCACAACGCATGGCCGGCGCCGGGCGCTCGGTTGCTGCGTGGCCGAAGCAGGCGGCAACCAGTCTCGCAGGGGACGTCGCCGAATTTCTGACCGAGGAGAAACATCTGCTGGTCACGCCCTTGCGGGCCGCAGAGTTCGTGCACAACGTTGACGAGTTGCGCGACGCCGTCGAGCGCCTCGACAAGCGCATCGAACGCCTGCAGCAGCAAGTCCGCGGCGACTGAACCGGCCATCCCCCAATGCATCTGCTGCGGTTGCTGAAAATTGTTCGCGTGTCGCTGCGTTACGGGCTCGACGAGTTCTTCCTCGGCCATGAGCGCGTACGCGGATTGCGGCTGCTGTTGTCCACCGCATTGTTCTGGCGCGAACTCTCACGCCCTCGCGGAGAGCGCTTGCGCCTCGCGCTGGAAGCGCTCGGTCCGATCTTCGTCAAATTCGGCCAGGTATTGTCGACGCGGCGCGATCTGATCCCGCTCGACATCGCCGATGAACTGGCGAAATTGCAGGACCGGGTTCCACCGTTTCCGGCCGAACAGGTCTATCGCACGCTAGCACGCACTTACCGCCTGCCGGTCGCAGAGGTCTTCGAGCATTTCGACCCGATAGCAATCGCCAGCGCCTCGGTGGCGCAGGTGCATTTTGCCGTGCTGCCAGGGGGGCGCGAGGTGGCCGTAAAGGTGTTGCGGCCGGGGATTGCGCCGGTGATCGTCGAGGATATCGCGCTCCTCAATGCGGCCGCCGGCCTGATAGAGAAGCTCTGGGCCGACGGCCGCCGCCTCAAGCCCAGGGAAGTCGTTGCAGAGTTCGAAAGGCACCTGAAGGACGAGCTCGATTTGCTGCGCGAGGCGGCCAACGCCAGCCAGCTGCGCCGCAATTTCGACAATTCGCCGCTGCTGATCGTCCCGGAAATTTTCTGGGACTTTTGCGGCACCGAGGTCATGGTGATGGAGCGCATGACGGGCACGCCGATCAGTCAGGTGGAGAAACTTCGCGCGCAAGGCATCGATGTCCCGAAACTGGCGCGGGCCGGCGTGGAAATCTTTTTTACCCAGGTGTTCCGCGACGGGTTCTTTCACGCCGACATGCACCCGGGAAACATCCTGGTCGCTGCGGATGGCCGCTACATCGCGCTCGATTTCGGCATCATGGGCACGCTGAACGAAGTCGACAAGAATTATCTGGCGCAGAACTTCCTGGCTTTTTTCCGGCGTGACTATCGGCGCGTCGCGCAAATCCACCTGGAGTCGGGCTGGATTCCGTCCGACACGCGGGTCGAGGAGTTCGAAACGGCGATCCGTGCGGTATGCGAACCGATTTTCGACAAGCCGCTCAAGGAGATTTCCTTCGGCAAGGTGCTGTTGAGGCTGTTCCAGACTTCGCGGCGGTTCAATATCGAGATCCAGCCGCAGTTGGTCCTGCTGCAGAAAACACTGCTGAACATCGAAGGCCTGGGCCGCGACCTGGATCCGGACCTCGATCTCTGGTCGACGGCGAAACCCTACCTCGAGCGCTGGATGTCCGAGCAGGTCGGCTGGCGCGGATTGCTGCGCAACATCGGCAAGGAGGCGCCGCAATGGAGCGCGTTGCTGCCGCAGTTGCCGCGCCTGCTGCACCGGGTACTGTCCGATCGTTCTGCCCCCAATCTCTATGCCGCGGTAGTGGCCCTAGTGGTGAGCCAACAGCGTCTCAACCGGCTGCTGGCCGGGCTGCTTGTCCTTCTCCTGCTTGTCCTGCTCCTGTCCATAGCCCGCTGGTTCGTCTGAACTAGCCTGCTGCAATGTCGCTGTAATCCCGGGGACACCTTTCATTCATCTGCCTGTCACATTCGGTCCCCAGAATCCGCTCCCAGTAAGCACCGGGTTTCCGGCGCCCAGGTTTTCAACAGGGAGAAATGAATGGAAGTTATAGCCAAGACTTCGACGCGATGGATTCTGGCGGCCGCAATTGCGGGCCTGTTTGGCGCCAGCGCTGCACCGGCATTTGCCGATATGGAAACCCTGCTCGACAAGCTGCATGAGAAGGGCGTGTTGGGCGATGACGACTACCAGCAGATGCGTACCGAAGCGCGCGCCGATCGGCACGCCGAGGCACTGAAAAATGCGGGCGAGGCGGAAAAAGAGCAAAAAGCCAAGGCGAGCTCTGCTTCAGCACTTAAGGTTCCCGAGGCGCTGAAGAGCATGGAGCTCTACGGCGACCTGCGGTTGCGCTATGAGAATCGCATTGCGCGGGCCGCCGATGACACGAAGACCTCCGAGGAGCGCCAACGCTGGCGTTACGCTCTGCGTGTCGGCCTGCGCGGCGACGTAAGCGACGATTTCTTCTATGGCGTCCGCCTGGACACCGGCACGTATGGCCGCTCCGCGTGGGTGACAATGGCCGACGATAATGCGGCGACGGGGGCCCCGGGAACTTCGAAGGCGTCGCAGTCAAACAAATCTACCGATGCGATCGCCGTCGGTCTGGCCTTCATCGGCTGGAAACCCACCGACTGGGCGCAAGTGATCGCGGGCCGCCAGACCAATCCCCTCTACACCACCTCGATGGTCTGGGATCCCGACATCACGCCTGAGGGCTTGTCCGAGAAATTCAGCTACAAGCTCAACGACAACGCGAGCCTGTTCGCGGTCGCCGGCCAGTATCTCTATTCGCAAGTTGGCAAGCGCAGCGGCGCTTGGACCAGCGCAAAGCTCGACGGCCCCAACCTCGGTCTTGGTTCAAGCCAGTCGGCGATTCTGTTCGCATACGAAATCGGAGGCGCCTACAAGTTCTCCGAAAACACCTCGACGAAGGCGGCGGTGAACTTCTACAAGTATCGCCTCACCGCCGACGAGACGGTGTTTAACAGCAACTTTCTGGGCACCGGCGGTAGCGTGGCTGATCTCGGAATCCGTCACCTGCAGGTCGTCGAGATTCCGATGGATGTGCGCTTCCCGGTGGCAAGCCTGTCGGGCATGGTCTTCGCCGACTACGCCTGGAATACCCAGGGCAACACCCGCGCGGACGCCAGCGCGACGCCGCAAATCGAGGGCCAGAACAAGGCACTGATGATCGGCCTTTCGCTTGCCAGCTCCGGCGTGCCGCAATCCGCGAACCAGGGGCCCGCGTTGGGCAGTTCTGCCAAGAAAGGGACCTGGGAAGTCCGCACGTACTATCAGCGCACCCAGCAATTCGCGCTGGACCAGAACATGCTGGATTCCGACTTCTTCGAGCGCACCAACACCGTCGGCTACTACATTGCCGGTGGCTATAGCCCCGCAAATGGCATTATCACCACCCTGCGCTACGGCAAGGCCAAGCGGCTCAACGACAGCATGAGCACTGGTGGCTTCAATGACGACTCTTCGGACGTTGGCACCATCAACAAGTACAGCATCATTCAGGCCGATCTTACGTTGCGCTTCTGATTTTGGTTGGGTCTTGACGACCTGAACTCTTCCGGGAAAAACACTGGGCGCCCAATCGAGCGCCCGGTGTTTTTTATGCCGCGGTTTCCCGCGCATCATGCTAAACCAGCGGCACGAAGATGAGGGTTGCCTTGGTTGCGAAAATCAGCCTGCCGATCACTTCAGCGGATCCTCGGGGTTCAGCAACCGGCGGAATGCGGCGACGATGGCGGGTTGCGGCTGACGGATCGGCGGGATCGATTGATATTGCTCCCAGCCGCCGCCGAGACCCTTGCAGAGCGCGACGAACTGTTCACCCACCACCACCTGGGCGGTGGCGTACTGCTCTTCGATGTCGTACTGCTCCCGCTCGGCGTCGACGACGTTGAGAAAATCGGTCAGGCCGCGGTCGTAGCGTTGCGTCGCGAGGCTCAGCGCGCGCTGGCTGGCTGCCAGGGCTTCGCCGAGATTGCGCAGGCGATCCTGCTGCGCGACGTAGCTGCTCATGGCCGTGTCCACCTCCTGCACGGCCCTGAGGATGGTCTGCTTGTAGCCGATCAGCAATTCATGCGTGACCAGGTCGGCCACGTTGACCTGGGCGTCCAGGGTTCCGAAATCCAGCAAAGGGAAAATGGCGCCGGCGCCCGCCGACCAGATGAACTTGTTGGATTGCGGCGTTACGCCCAACCCTTGCGCCTGATTGCCCGCGCCCGCGCTCAGGACCAGCGAAGGAAACAGCCGCGCAGTCGCGACGCCGATCCGGGCCGTGGAGCCTGCCAGCAGGCGTTCGGCCTCGATGACGTCGGGCCGGCGCCGGATGAGGTCCAGCGGCAACCCGGTATCGATCCGGTCGGGCACACTCGGGATCAGTTGCGCTGTCGCGAGTTCCTGCGCGAGCTCTTCAGGAAACTGGCCCAGCAGCACCGCGATGGCGTACTGCGCCGCGCTGACCTGGGACGCAAGCGGCGCCGCTTTCGATCGCAGCGTCGCCAGTTGCCGGCGCGCGAGGGTGACATCCAGTTCGTTGGTGATGCCGCGGTCGAATCGCGCCTGCATGAGTTCGACCAACTTTTGCGCGCTCTGCAGGTTCTCCCGCAGGATCGCCTGCTGCGTCTGCAATCCGCGCATGTCCAGATAGGCACGCACGACATCGGCCACCACCGTGGTCAGCACTGCGTTGCGGGCGGCGGCAAGAGCCTCGGTGTCGTATCGTGCCGCCTCGGCCTCGCGCCGATACTTGCCGAACAGGTCGATTTCCCAGGCGGCATCGAAACCGTATACCGACGTGATGTGCTGCAGGCCCGCCGTGTTCGAAGCGGACGTGAGCGGCGATGCGACGCGTCCGCGCGTGAGATCGCTCCCGGTTCCGCGTCCGACGCCGGCGCTTGCTTCGAGGCTGGGCAATGCGCGTCCGGCGACCACGGTCTCGAAGGTTCTCGCTTCCTGCAACCGCGTCAGGGCGATTTCGAGGCTGGTGTTGGATTTGATCGCGCGATCGATCAGCGACTCGAGCTGGGGATCGTTCAGCGCATGCCACCACTGTGTGAGATCGACGGCCGCATTGCCTGGGGCCGTCGCCGCCGGCGCGTCGGACGCCGCGGCGAATCCGTCCGGCACTTTCATTTTCGGCGTGTGGTAGTCGGGCCCGACGGCGCATCCCGTCAGGGCAACGACGATCGCCACTGCGCAAAGACTGAGCGATGAACGCATGCCGCGTTTCACCTCAGTGCGTCTTGGTCGCAGCGGCGGGCGCGCCGTCGCCGGACTCGCCGATGGCGACGGTCTCTCCGTCGCTGATCCGGCTGCTGATGTTCAACGCAACCCGGTCGCCCGGGGAAAGCCCCGATTCGAGTTCCACCATGTTGCCGTCGTCGCGCGAGATCGTGACGTTGCGGAAACTCACCCGTCCGGCGTTATCGACGACGGCGACCTGCGGCCCGCTCGACCGGAATACCAACGCGGCCGCCGGCACCTGGATCCGGTTGCTGCCCTGGAGCGCAAAGCTCACATCGACATAGGTTCCTGGCACCAGCGCCTGGTCGGCGTTTGGAATGTCCACCTCGATCCGCAGGGTGCGAGACTGCGGATTGATCGCCTTCGAAGTGCGGGCAACTTCGCCGCTGATCGTGACGCCCGGCAGGTTGCTCGCCTTGATCTGCACCGAGACGCCGGGCTTCTGGAGTTCACCCGACACGCTCTGCGGCACATCGACGAACACGCGCATCGGCGTCTCCTGGCTTAGCCGGTAGAGAAGCGTGTTGCTCGTGCTTCCCGCGGTGACCAGATTGCCGATATCGATGCGACGTTCCGTGACCGTGCCGTCGAAAGGCGCGGTCACCTGCTTGAACTGCTGCAAGGCCGTGAAGCGTTCGACGCGCGCCTTGTCGAGCTCGACTTGCGCATGGGCGGCATTCAGCTTGGCGACCGCGCTGTCGTAATCGGATCGCTTGGATTCGCGTTCCTGCTCCGAGACCACGCCCTTGGGCGAATCGCGCCAGCGCTCGTTGGTGCTTTTTGCGAACTCCGCCTCCGCGGCCCGGACCTTGACCTGCGCTTGCGCCGCCGTGAGCTCGGCGCGGGCGGCAACCAGATCGGCGTCCAGTTCGGGCGTCTCGATAATCGCAAGAACCTGGCCCTGCCGGACGCGATCCCCGATGTCCACGAACCACTTGCCGACGTAGCCGGTGACGCGCGCGTACAGCGTGCTTTCGTACCACGCCGCCGTCTCCCCGGGCAGCGTCAGGGGCCGCGTTGCCCCCGGGCTTTGCACGGTGATGACGTTGACGAGTTGCTTGAGCGAAGACTCGGCCTTCGAAGTCTGCTGCAGCCGGTTTTCTCCGGAGGCTTTGAGGAAGTGGACCATCAAAAAGCCGCCGACCAGAAGGATCGCGCTCGCGGCCGCGGAAATCTTGATCCTGCGTCCCGTTCCCGACGCAAAGGCGGTGGATACGCAAGCCGCTTCGGAATCCGCGCCATGGTCCGCATGTCCGGTGGTCACCGCCGGCGCTTCCTGCCCCGGGCTACGGTCCTGCTCGATTTGATCATCCGATTGCACGGGATTCCTTCGTCGAAAAAGTGGCGGAATGGGCAGGCCGGCGCAGCAGCCGGTACATGATCGGCACGAAAATCAGCGTGGCGAACGTGGCAAACAGCAGGCCGCCTATCACGGCGCGGGCAAGCGGCGCGTTCTGCTCGCCGCCTTCGCCGACGCCGAGCGCCATCGGGATCATGCCGAGGATCATGGCGCCGGCCGTCATCAGCACGGGCCGCAGGCGCGTGAATCCCGCTGTCACCGCCGCGACCAGCGGATCATCCCCGGCATCCATGCGCTGGTTCGCGAACGTCACCACGAGAATGCTGTTCGCGGTCGTGAGCCCGATGCACATCAGCGTTCCCATCAGGGCCGGCACGCTCAGGTGGGTCTGGGAAAGGAACAGCATCCACATGACGCCGGCCAGCGCGAACGGCACCGCCATCAGCACGATCAGCGGATCGATCCAGCTCTGGAAATTGATGACGAGAAACAGATAGACGAGCACGACCGCAAGCGCGATCCCGGTGAACAGGCCTGCGTAACTTTCGCGCATGGTCTCGACCTGGCCGCTCAACCTGACCTTGATCGCCTTTGCCGGATCGGGGCGGTCTGCCTCGATCACCTTGTCGATGGCCGCCGCCGCGGAATACAGGTCGCGCCCCTGGACGTCGGCGTGAACATCGAACACCGGCCTGATGTTGAGCTGCGAAGTGACCAGCGGAACCTTGGTGCGGCCGAACTTCGAGATGTTCATCAGCAACTGGCGCTGATCGCGGCCGGCTCCCGCGGTCACGGGCATGGTCCACAGATCCTGCGCCGATTCGATCCGGTAAGTCGGCAATTGCACCACTAGCGGATAGCTGACGCCATTGCGCGGATCGACCCAGAAATTGGGCGCCGTCTGCGCGCTGGAATTCGTCGCCACGAGCACGTTGTTGGCGGTGCCCTGTTGCGTCGCGCCCACCTCGGTTGCCAGGGCACGATCCACGTCGACGGTGAGGGCCGGCGCATCGGGAACCTGGAACACGTGTGAATCGACGATACCTGGCACGTCCTGCAGGTCGCGCGCGAGTTTCGCGGCTAGGGAATACGCTTCCTCGTTATTCGGCCCCGAGACGCGAATGTCGATCGGCGCGGGCTGGCCGAAGTTCAGCACCTGGTCGACGATGTCGGCGGGCTGAAAGAAAAACTGCAGGTCCGCGAATCGCCGCGGCAGTTCACGGCGCAGCTCGGCGACCAGCTCGGCCGTCGGCGTGTGCTTTTCATTCAGGGAAATGAGAATTTCGCCGTCCATCGGGCCGACCGTCGCCGAATCGCTGAGCGCGATGTTGATGCCGCTGTAGGGCATCCCGATGTTGTTCAGGACGACGTCTATCTGGTTGTTGCCGATGATCTCGCGGATCGCGGCCTCCACCCCGGCGAAGTATTCCTGTGTGCGCTCGATCCGGGTTCCCGCCGGCGCGCGGACGTGAAGGCGCATCTCCCCGGCGTCGACCTGCGGAAAGAAATCCCGGCCCAGTTGAGGAAAAAGAAACAGCGAACCCAGCATCAGCACGGAGAAGAACGCGATCGTCAGAACCGGCTGCGACAGCGCCCACGCCAGGTTGTTGCGGTAGGTTTCGCGCATGGCGTTGAACCCGCGCTCGAAGCCGTTGTGGATCGCGATGAACGGGGCCTTCCACCTGCCGCCCGGCGCGACGCCATGCCGTGCCACGATGTTGGCCGTTGACGGGCGCATCAGGTACTTGAACAGGACCGGCACGAGCGTGAAGGACAACGCCAGGCTGGCGACGAGCGACACGCACACTGAGATGGAAAGCGGCGAGAAGAGATACTTGGCCGTGCCCTGCAGCAGGAAGACCGGGACGAACACGATGCAGATGCACAGGGTCGACAGGACCGTGGGCACGCCGACTTCGCCCGCCCCGCTGATGATCGCCGTTTCCAGCGGCTCGTTCAGGCGCAGGTGACGTTCGATGTTCTCGATCACGACGGTGCCGTTGTCCACCAGGATGCCGACCGCGAGCGCGAAGCCGCCGAGCGTCATGGTATTGAGCGTCTCTCCTCCCACGTACATCACCAGCACCGCAGTGACGATCGACAGCGGAATGGCCGCGAGGATGATGATGGTCAGCCGCCAGTTGCCGAGAAACAGCAGGATCATCAGTGCGGTCAGGCCGGCCGCCATCAGGCCGCCCATCAGCACGCTGTTCAGGGCGGCCTTGACGAAAATGGACTGGTCGAAGATCGCCTTGACGGTCACGCCACGCGGCAGCACGCGCTCGATGTCGGGCAGGGCCGCGCGTACGCCGTCGATCACCGCCAGCGTCGACACGCCCCCGGTCTTGCGAATCGACATGAGAGCCCCGGGCGTGCCATTCACTGCAACGGAGTTCGTCTGCACCTGGAACCCGTCATGCACGTTGGCCACGTCGCGCATGAAGACCGTCCTGCCGTCGACCTGCTTGATCGGGAATCCATTGATCGTGTCGAGCAGGTCCGGACTGTTGTTCATCGACAGCGTGTAGTCCTTGTTGCCGATTTTCACGTCACCCGACGGCAGGATCACGTTCTGGCGCTCGAGCGCCTGGCTCACGTCGGAAGCCGAAAGCCCGCGCGACTGCAATGCACGCTGGTCGAGATCGGCCATGATGACGCGCGGTTTCCCTCCGTACGGATAAGGCACCTCGGCGCCGTGCACGACGGCAAGACTGGGACGGATGATGTTCTGGCCCAGGTCGTTGAGCTTGGTGTCCGGCAGGGTATTGCTCGACAGGCTGAGCTGGATGATGGGAACGTCGGTGGCGCTGTAGCGCAAAACCAGCGGCGGCGTGATGTTCCGGGGCATGTACTTCAGCACCACCAGCGCGCTGCTTGCCAGTTGCGAGATCGCGCGCGTCACGTCCGCGCCTTCATGCAGATAGATTTTCTCGACACCGACGCCGACATAGCTGGTGGCTTCGATGCGCGAGATATCGTCCACCAGCGATGCAAGCTGGCGCTCGTGCAGGGTCAGGATCCGGTTCTGGATGTCCTGCGCGCTCATGCCGTTGTAGGTCCAGACGACGCTGACCACCGGAATGTCGATCTCCGGAAAGATGTCCACCGGCATGCGCGAAGCGGCACCCGCCCCTAGCAGGCAGATCAGGATCAGGACGGAAACGACCGTGTAAGGACGCCTGAGGACGGATTCAACGACCGACATCGGTCCCCCCGTGCAGGTCGACAGGTTCTGCATTCTCCCGTGGTCGTGAACGGGATTTCGAGCATTGCGCCACTGGTTCTTCGCTTTCCGGTAAGACGAGCGCGCCTTTAAGAGCAGGAGCTGTGCCTCACATTTCAAGTACCTGAATCGACGGAAGAACGATCTTCGCGCGGCGCATGACGAAAGCGTGGCCCGGTCCATTTGAACCATCGTGGTTGCGAATGTGGTGGAACTGAACCGCCGCTTGTTGATTCGGCAACGAAGGATTGCGGGACGAACCGCGGTCTGTATGCGTGCCGGGTCCGGCTGGTTCCGTGTCTTGCGATGGCTCCGTTACGGCGGTGGACCGCGCCCGGGAGCGCTGCGCGTGTCGAGGGCTCCGAGCCCCGCATGGCACAAAGTCTGCAGAAGCACGAGCATCGTCCGTGTCATCCGGAGTCTCGCGACGTCGAAGCAACCCTTCAGCCGGCGGCTGAATCGAATCGGCGGAACCACGGCATCCATTTGGAGCAGCGACCCTGTCGTCCTCGGGATCTAGGCATAAAATGCTGAAAAGCAAAGACTCAGGTGCGGTTCCAATGAAATCCATCCTCCTGCGCCCGACGCGGCTGGTCGGGGTCGTGTTCGCGCTCGTGCTCACGCTCGCGCTGGGAACGCTCTCCCTGTTCACCTGGCTGGATTTCAAGCGCATCGAGTCGATCCGGGCCCACGTCAATCGCACCTCGCTGCTCGAAGACAGCGTTGTCGTCCTGAAAGACGTGCAATTGCGGTTGGCATCCGGCGGACGCGTGCCTTATCCGGAACAGCTGCAGGCGGTGCGCGCCGACCTCGACCAGATTCCCGTCAAGGGCGCCCCCGTCGGCCCCTATATGCGCGAGCGGCTCGACCAGTTGAAGCGGCTGCTCGCGCAGGCCGAGACGCAGCCGGCAACGGCTTTGCCTTCCGCGCTGACCTTGTTGAGCGAAATGCTGGAACGCGAAAACCGCATTCAATTGGAGCAACTCGATACCGTGTACGGCTACGCGAAGCTGGATTCGCAACTGGCCCTCGTGGCCCTGTTGGGTTTTCCGAGCCTGGCGCTCCTGACGCTGTGGGCGCTGCGCCAGCGGGTATTGCGGCCGATCGGCGACCTCAGGAATTTTCTCTCGCGGCTGTCCGACGGCGATTTCGCTCCCGTCTCCCTGGCCGGGATCGACCCGATGCTGTTGCCGCTGTTCGAGAACTACAATCAGATGGTCAACCGGCTGGAGCAGCTGGAGCAGGCCAACCGGCAGCGCACCGTGTCCCTTGAACAGGAGGTCCGCTCCGCAACACAGGTCCTGCTACAGCAGCAGCAGAGTCTGGCCCGCAGCGAGCGCCTCGCGGCGGCCGGCGAAGTGTCCGCGACGCTCGCGCACGAACTGCGCAATCCGATTGCCGGCATCCAGGTCACGCTCGCAAATTTGCGCAGCGAGTTTCGCGATCCTGTCCTGGTAGAACGCATGGACCTGGTCATCGGCGAACTGAACCGGATCACCCGGCTGCTCAACGGGCTGCTGCAGCAGTCCAGGCACGTGCCGGAAACGCCACGCATGGTCGGCGTTAGCAGACTGATCCAGGATCTGGCGACGTTGATCCGGTATCAGCTTCCGCTCCACATCCAGCTGGTGACGGAAGTCCCGGACGATCTGCGCTGTCGATTGCCCGAAGATGCCGTCAGGCAGGCTGTGCTCAACCTGGTGCTGAACTCCGTGGCTGCCCTCGGCGATGCGCCGGGCAAGGTGACGATCCGGATCGACTACCGGAATGCCGCGCTTTGCATCGAAGTCCTGGACGACGGTCCGGGCTTCGACGACGTGCTGCTCTCCGGCGGTGTGCGCGCATTCGTCACTTCGCGCGAGTCGGGCACGGGCCTCGGACTCGCCATCGTCAAGCGATTTGCGCACGATCTCGGCGGTGAGCTCGCCATCGCGAACCGCGCGCCCCGTGGCGCCCACGTAACGTTGAGCCTGCCTGCCGTGCGAGAAGATGTCCGACACGCTATTGCTGATTGAAGACGAGCCGCTGCTGCGCGCGGAACTCGTGCGGCACTTCCGGCGCGCCGGCTTCGAGGTCGTGACGGCCGGCACGCTGGGGGAAGCGAAACGGCTGCTGCTGAACGACGACGTGCAGCCGCTCGTGGTGGTATCTGACATGAGCCTGCCGGATGGCAACGCGCTCGACCTGCTCGAAGCCACGAAGTCGGTCGCCGTCGGCGGCGAGTGGCTCTTTCTCACCGGCTACGGAAGCATCGCCGATTCGGTGCGGGCGCTGCGGCTCGGCGCATTCGATTTTCTGGAAAAGCCCTGTGAGCTCGAGCGCCTGGACCTCGTGGTCGCGGGCGCCGCGCGCAGTGCCCGCGCGCAGCGGCAACTGCGCGAACGCGCGGCGGCGGAGAACCGCCGCTATACGCCGGATGCCTTCGTTGGCAGAAGCCCCGCCGCGCGATCCGTGCGCGAACTGCTGGGCAAGTTGGCGCGCGTTCCCCTGAGCACGCTGCTGGTGACCGGAGAGACCGGAACCGGCAAAGGACTCGCCGCGAGAATCCTGCATTACAGCGGCGCGCGACGCGAGGGGCCTCTTGTCGAAATCAATTGCGCCGCATTGCCACACGACCTGCTGGAATCCGAACTGTTCGGTCACGAGCCGGGGGCGTTCACCGGCGCCAAGGGAAGACGAAGAGGGCTGATGGAGCAGGCCCATGGCGGCACCATCTTCCTCGACGAGATCGGCGAGCTCGGGATGGACTTGCAGGCGAAACTGCTGACCGTCATTGAGGACCGTCGCCTGCGCCGCCTCGGCGGCACCAGTCCGATCGAGATCGACGTGCAAGTGATCGTGGCGAGCAACAGGAATCTGTCGGAACGCGCCCAGGCCGGCGAGTTTCGCAGCGATCTGTACCATCGCATCACGGTTTTCACGCTCGAGTTGCCTGCGCTGCGCCACCGCATGGAGGATCTCGACGATCTCGTGCCGCCGTTCGTGGCCGAATACAACGCGAAGGCCGGGAAAAGTGTCCACATCATCCCGCCCCAGGTGTGGGCTGCGTTGAGGGCGCATGACTGGCCCGGCAATGTGCGCGAGTTGCGCAATGTGCTCGAGCGCTGCGTATTGCTCTCCGACACCCAGACAATTTCCGCGCATTGGCTGCAGCTGCAGCCAGCGCGGGGATCCGCACAGGCGGATTCGATCACTCCCGACAGCGACCGCGGGCTGCATTTCCCCTTGGACGGAAGCTTGGGCCTGGACGACATGGAAAGGAAGATCGTCAGCCTGGCACTCGAGCGCTCTGACTACAACGTCATGGCCGCAGCGCGGCTGCTTGGCACGTCGAGAGAGACGCTGCGTTATCGCGTGAAGAAGTACGGCCTCAAATCCAAAGAGTAAGCATCCCCCGGGAAAGCCGGCCGCTAACGGCGCAAACCCGTGTCACGCAAGACCCAGCTTCTGGGCAAGGCCGATGCGCTGCAGTTTGCCGGTCGCTCCCTTCGGAATCTCGGTGAGAAAGAGTATTTTGCGCGGCACCTTGAAGTCCGCCAGACGTATTGCCGCGAATTCCCGCAGGTCTTTCTCGCTGGCCTCGGCACCTTCTCGCAGAACGACGACAGCGGCCACATCCTCGCCCAGCTTGTCGTGGGGGACTGAGAACGTAACGCACTGCTGGACCGACGGGTGGTCCATGAGCACTTCATCCACCTCGCGCGGGGAAATTTTCTCGCCGCCCCGGTTGATGATTTCCTTCAGCCGCCCGGTTATCGTGACGTAGCCGTCCGCATCCATGACGCCCTGATCCCCGGTGCGAAACCAGGACCTGGCATAGGCTTCGGCGTTGGCCTTCGGGTTATTCTCGTACCCCGACATGACGTTCTCGCCTTGAATCGCGATTTCTCCCACGATGCCGGGCGGCAGCGGATTGCCCTCGGTGTCGATCACGCCTACTGCCGGCCCCGCTGCCTTCCCAACCGTGCCCGGCTTGCGTATCCCGGGCGGCAGCGGGTTGCTGGACATCTGATGTGCGGCTTCCGTCATCCCATAGGCTTCGATCAACGGGACGCCGAAGGTTTCTTCGATCTCCCTGATGACCTGTGGCGCAAGCGAGGACGATGAGGATCGAATGAAACGCAGCGAGGAACCCTTGACGACGTCGAGGTTCTTTGCTGCACGGGAGAGTATTGCCTGGTGCATGGTCGGCACGGCCGTGTACCAGGTCGGGCGGACCTCGGCCATCCAGGAGAAGAACCTCAAGGCATTGAACCCCGAAGTGCAGCAGACTTCGCCTCCCGCCGACAGCGGCGCCAGGATGCCCGCGATCAGGCCGTGAATGTGGAACAATGGCATGATGTTGAGCCCGCGATCAGCCGCAGTGAAGGCGACCGTCCCGCTCACGTTGTGAGCCGAGGCGCAGACGTTGCGCTGGGAAAGCGGGACGATCTTGGGCCGTGATGTGGTGCCGGACGTGTGCAGCACCAGTGCCGTGTCTTCCGGCGCGGCTGCGCCGGATTTTTCCGCGGGCCGCATCGCAAAGCCATCCGGGAATTCCAGTTTGAAAGCACCCGCGCCTTTGGCGGGTGTGGGGACGAGACGGACGAGCGCGATATCGAGCCGCTTCGCAACCGCGACGGCGGGCGATGACATTTCCTGCCCGACCACAAGAAGCCTGGCCTTCAGGTCGGAAAGATAGAACTCGAATTCGTCGGCACGGTAGGCGGGGTTCAAAGGCGCGGCGGTCGCACCGGCGCCGATGGACAGGAATGCTGCGGCCATTTCCGGTCCATTGTCGAGCACGATGGCGATGCGGTCGTTTCTGCCGATCCCCCTGGCATTGAGCGCGGCAATGGTGTCGGATGCGAGTTTGCGCAGCGCCTGGTAGGTAAGCGGCACGCCGCCGGGCGCGCTCAATGCGGTCGCGCCGGGCCCGCCCTGTTCCAGCAATCCGGTGATATTTGAGACAGAAGTGCTCATGCCGAAAGTCCTCGTAGTAGTAGTGGCGGCAGGCCGTCCGGCCGCAAGTCAGCTCGCGACCGACAGGCGGCCATGCCGGACATTCAGAGTCTTTGCCAGCAGGCTCGCGCATGCAAATACAGCGCTGATGTGCGGCGTCGGCGTGCCGGTCAATGAACCCAGTTCGACCACTGCCCCGACCAGCGCTTCGATTTCGATCGGGCGGCCCTGTTCGACATCCTGCAGCATCGAAGTCTTGTGCGCGCCGACCTTTTCCGCGCCGGCGATGCGTCTTTCCATGCTGACCCTGAAGGTGATCCCCAGCTTTTTCGCGATCGTTTCGGCCTCGCTCATCATTTGCGCGGCGAGATCGCGCGTGAGCTCAAACTGGCAGATATCAACCAGTGTCGCATGGGTCAGGGCGCTGATCGGGTTGAAGCTCAAGTTGCCCCAGAGCTTGAGCCAGATCTCGCTGCGAATCTCGTAGGTGATGGGCGCCTTGAAGCCGGCCTCGATCAGCTTTGCCGCGATCGCTTGCAATCGCGGTGTGGTCGAGCCGTCGAGTTCGCCCAGCGTGAAGCGATTTCCTTCCACCACCTGCACCACCCCGGGCGCGATCAGGTTCGCCGCCGGATAAACGACGCAACCGACAATTCGCGCCGGGTCGATGTGACGGCCGATCGTGCCGTCGGGATCCGCAGCCAGAATCGGTTTGCCCTCGAACTCCCCGCCGTGTTTCTGGAAATACCACCAGGGGATGCCGTTTTGCATCGTGACCATGGTGGTCTGCTCGTGAAATAGATGCTGCAATTGTGCGGCGATCGCGCCAACCTGGTGAGCCTTGACGGTGAGCAGCACGACGTCTTGCGGGCCTGCCTCGCTCATGTCCTCGCAGGCGCGGGCGCCGGCTGCTTGCACCTCGGTGCCATCTTCCAGGATCAGCTTCATTCCCCGGCTGCGTATCGCCTCGAGATTCGCTCCCCGGGCGATGAAGGTGACTTGCGCGCCGGCGGCGGCGAGCCTGGTGCCCAGATAGCCGCCGATCGCGCCGGCTCCCACGATGGCAATCTTCATGTCGATATCCCTGAGCGAAGATTCATGCGTATCGGTTTGAAAGCGTACCCACGCCGTCGATGACCACGTCGACGGTCGCCCCGCTCGGCAGCGACCCTGCTCCCACCGATGTCCCGCAGGAGATGATGTCCCCGGGGGAAAGGGTCAGGTCCCGGGAAATCAGGCTCACCAGCTGCTCGGGAGAGAAGATCATGTCCCGCACAGGGTAGTTCTGCCGTTGCTTGCCGTTCACCAGCGTGCGCACGGTCAATGCCGCGGGATTCACTGCGGTCGCGATGAACGGGCCGAACGGCCCGAAGCCGTCGAAACCCTTGGCGCGCGTCCACTGCGCGAAGCTGGGGTCGGACTTCAACAACTCGAAAGCCGTTACATCGTTCACGCAGGTGTATCCGAAGATATGGCTCGCCGCCTGATCCGGCGCAATGTCCTTTCCCTGTTTGCCGATGACGATGCCGAGCTCGCCTTCATAGAGCACTTTGCCGGAATAAGACTTCGGCGCCGCAATCGTGGAGTTGTGCGGGCAAAAAGAATTGGCGCTCTTCACGAAGAATAACGGCTCCGCGGGGATGGCCAGCGAGAACTTTGCCGCTGCCTCGTGGAAATTGTTCCACAGCGCAAGCATTTTCGTCGGCGTGCACGGCGTTTCCCAGTGGATTTCGCTCAACGCGATGAGTTCGTCGGTCTTCTCCCACGCGGAAAACATATCGCCCCGGCAGGTGCGGACCCTGTCTGCTTCCATGATGCCGAATTCGCTCCTGCCCAGCCGCGAGAATTTCAACCAGTGCATTGCCGCCCCTCTGCCTCAGTCACCGTCGTCCTTTTAATCATGATTTTCTCATGCCGGCGCGCAGCGGCTTGAGCACCAGCAAGGCAGCCAAGGCGGCGATGAAATTCATCACGCTTGCCGTTACGAAAATCGTCTGCCATCCACCTGTGGACGTACTGACGACGCTGGCAAGCGGCACCAGCAGGGAGGCCGTGCCTTTGGCCGTGTAGAGTACACCGGCATTGGCTGTGGCGAATTTCGAGCCGAAGGTGTCGCCGCAGGTAGCGGGAAACAGACTGTATATCTCCCCCCATGCGAAGAACACGAGTCCGGTAAGCAGCACGAACGCCACGGGGCTATGTCCGAAGTGGCTCAACATGAGTATGCCGGTTGCTTCCAGAAGAAACGCGATGAACATCGTATTCTCGCGGCCCAGGCGGTCCGATACCCAGCCGAAGAATGGGCGGGTGACGCCGTTCAGCACGCGGTCGATCGACAGTGCAAAAGTCAGTGCGGGCAGGGTCAATCCGAGAAGGCTCACCGGCACATCGGCAATCTGGAAATCCTGGGCGATCGGCGCCAGCTGCGCGGTTGCCATCAGGCCGCCGGCTGCCACCAGCACGAACATCGCATACATGATCCAGAACACCGGGGTCGCAGCCATTTGCAGCGGCGTATAGTCGCGCTGCGCATGGGTGGCGCCCGCTTCGCGTGGAGCGATGTCGCCCGGAACGGGCTTGCGCAGAAACCAGCCCAGCACGAATACGACCAGGCCCTGGGCGAGGCCGAAGTAGAGGAACGTCGCCTGATAGCCGTTCGACTTGATCATCGCAGCGATCGGAATCACCGTGAGCGCGGAACCGGCCCCGAATCCCATTGCGGTGAGGCCGGCAGCCAGGCCGCGCCGATCAGGGAACCACTTCAATGCCTGACCGATGCAGGTGCCGTACACGCCTCCGGCACCGATTCCCGCCAATGCCGCAGCCAGATAAAGCAGAAACAACGAGTCCGCAACCGAGTTCAAAGCCCATGACAGGGCAACCAGAAGTCCCGCCATCACAGTGACCGGACCCGGTCCGAACCTGTCGACCAGGTAGCCCTCGACCGGCACAAGCCAGGTTTCGGTGAGCACGAAAATGGTAAATGCGACCTGGATCGAAGCCCTGCCCCACTGGTACTTGTCGTTGATCGGGATGACGAACAGCGTCCAGCCGTACTGAAGATTGGCAATCATCGACATGCAGATGATGCCGATGATCAGCTGTCGCCAGCGGGCGGAAGTCGATGTGCGCGCGCCGCCCGGCGAGGATGCCGCCGCTCCCCTCATCTGTTTGGATCTTCCTCCGGTGTCCGGAAAATTGCTCTGCGCTTCGGCACGATTCGCCAGACAAACTGGGTTGTGTCGTCGTGCGTCAATCGTATCATCCCGGAAGATCCGTCTTGTCCCGGTACCAATCGGCCACAGCGGCACCTGACCCGATCGGTTCGGGACACGCCGCGCCGGGCGCCGCCCGGAGAACCCGGCAGGGCTTTCTTCCCGCGGTGTCACCTTCAGACATCACGCTTATCGCGATGCGCCATTTGCTAGAATCGCGGCTTCACTCGCGTACCGGTTCTTCCCCGATGGCCTTGCTCGAGATCCGCGGCGTCACACGGCGATTCGGCGCCTTCACGGCAGTCGACGATGTCAGCCTCAGTATCGAGGCTGGCGAGTTCTTCACTCTCCTCGGACCATCCGGTTGCGGCAAGACGACGTTGCTGCGCATGATCGCGGGCTTCGATGCGCCGGACGCCGGCAGCATCGTCGTCGATGGCAAGGACATGACCGGCATTGCGCCGGAAGCGCGCAATGTCCATACGGTATTCCAGAGCTACGCGCTGTTTCCGCACATGACGGTGGCGCAGAACATCGCATTCCCGCTGCAGATGGCGAACGTGGATCCGGGAAAGATCAGCAAACGCGTCGAGGAAGCGCTCGAGGACGTACGGCTCACGGGCATGGACAAACGTTACCCGAACGAGTTGTCCGGCGGACAGAAGCAGCGCGTTGCCGTGGCGCGCGCGCTCATCAACCGGCCGAAATTGCTGTTGCTCGACGAACCGCTCGCCGCGCTCGACGCCAAGCTCAAGGAAAGCGTGCAGCTGGAGTTGATCGGCCTGCAGAAGGAAGTCGGCATTACGTTCGTCTATGTCACCCACGACCAGAGCGAAGCATTGGCGTTGTCGCACCGGATCGCCGTCATGAACCACGGCCGCGTGGAACAAGTCGACGAACCGTCGAAAATCTACGGCTTTCCGAGAAATCGTTTCGTTGCCGATTTTATCGGCCAGTGCAATTTGCTCGACGGCGAAATCAAGTCCTGTGCCGGCGAGCGCATGACCATCGCATTGTCCGGCATCGGTGAAGTGGTCGCATCGAACGTCGAAAGCGACGCGCCCGGACTCAGAGGCGCGCTGGCGCTGCGCCCGGAGAAAGTTCTCATAGGCCGCGATCTTCCCGCCAGCGCGGAAATCAACCGCTTTGCCGGCAAGGTCCATGACTTCCTCTATCTCGGCGACGTCACGATCTATATCGTCGAACTAGCGGGCGGCATGCGCATCGAAGCGTTGCTGCCCAATTCCGCTGCCGGGCGCACCAAGTTCTTCGAAGCTGGAGACGCAGTCCTGGTGGGCTGGCGTTACGACGCCGGCCATTTCCTGAACGACTGACGCGATGATGGCGGCACGGCAGAATCGCCTGCACAAATGGCTGATCGGCGGCCCGCCGCTGGCCTATCTGGTGGTGTTTTTCGCCATACCCGTGCTGATCATGGTACTGGCGTCGTTTCGCAATCCCGGAGAATTCGGCGGCCTGGCGCCGATTTTCAATGACGAAACCGGTAGTTCGCAACTCGACCTCACGACGGAAAGCTACGTTCGTTTTTTCTCGGACTTCCTCTATACCGAGCTGTTCCTGAAGTCGTTCGCTTACGCGGCACTTACAACCATCGTCTGCCTGGTGATCGCCTATCCGTTGGCCATGCTGATCGCGCACAGTCCGAAGAAACATCGCGACCTGCTCGTGCTGCTGGTGATCCTGCCGTTCTGGTCGAACTTCCTGATCCGCGTCTATGCGTGGATGATCATTCTCGGGCCGCAGTCGGTCTTCGTTACCGGCCTCAACAATGTTTTCGGACTGGTCGGCATCGAACCGGTAACGCTGCTGTATACGCCGTTCGCGGTCATCGTCGGGCTGGTGTATGTGCACCTGCCGTTCATGGTGCTGCCGCTCTACGCCAATCTTGAAAAACACGACCCCGCGCTGCTCGACGCCGCACAGGACCTCGGCGCCAATGCGTGGCGGCGCTTCTGGCGGGTGACGTTTCCGTTGTCGTTGCCCGGGGTCTACGCCGGTGCCGCGCTGGTCTTCATTCCGGCGCTGGGCATCTTTGCCATCCCGGATATTCTGGGCGGCACAGAAGGCATCATGATCGGCAACGTGATCAAGCAGCAGTTCCTCGACACGCGCGACTGGCCGTTCGGCAGCGTGCTGTCGATGGTACTGACCGTGATGGCGGTGGGCCTCGCCGGTCTCGCCGCGTGGGTCGCACGGCGATCCCGGACATGACCAGGCTGTCGCGGACATGAACCGGCGCTCGCGCGCATTGTGGGCCGCGGCCGTATTCGCCTATGCATTTCTCTATGCGCCGCTGGTGATCGTCGTCGTGTATTCCTTCAACGACTCCAAGCTCAACGCCGAGTGGGTAGGCTTCACGTTGTCCTGGTACGGGAAGCTCTTTCACAACGAGAAGATGCTCACGGCGGCGTGGAATTCGCTCCTGATCGGCGTTACCGCAAGCGCGGTATCCACGGTGTTCGGCACCATGGCCGGTTATGCGATGTATCGCTTCAAGATGCGCTTGCTGCCGCTGCTGATTCTGGCGCCGATCGCGATCCCGGAGATCCTGATGGGGGTTTCCCTGTTGATCTTCTTCGTGCTGCTGAACATTTCGCTTGGCATGATTTCCATTATTTTGTCGCACATCGCGTTTTGCATCGGCTTCGTCGCCATCGTCGTGCGCTCGCGCCTGGCCGGCATGGACGAAAGCCTGACGGAAGCAGCGCGCGATCTGGGCGCCACGCCATGGAAGGCCTTCCGGCTGGTGACGCTGCCGTTGATCATGCCGGGTGTGGTTGCCGGGGCGCTGATAGCGTTTACGCTGTCGATCGACGATTTCGTGATTACCTTCTTTACGGCGGGCGTCGGCTCGACCACGCTGCCGTTGCAGATCTATACGATGGTCAAGATCGCGGTCACGCCCGAGGTCAACGCCATTTCCACCCTGCTGATGATGCTGACGCTGGCGCTGATCCTGATCGCCTCCAAACTGGCGCCCGGTTCGTTGCGTGCAGAATGAGATCTTCCAGCGGGATGCCTCTGGACGCCCGGGCCGGGTTTGCCTAATCTAGCCCCTGACGGAACCACAAAAACAAACCCCCCGCCAATCACGGAGACCGATCATGAGAAAGCTGCTGTCCCTGCTGTTGTTCGCCAGCCTGCCCGCACTGTCCGCAGACGAGTTGCATCTCTACAACTGGAACGACTATATCGCCCCGGAAGCGGTGAAGACCTTCGAAGCCCAGTGCAAGTGCAAGGTGGTGCAGGATTTCTACGGGGACAATGAAGAGCTGGTCGCCAAGCTGGCTGCGGGAGCCAAAGGCTACGACGTCATGGTGCCGACATCGAATTACGTGGCGGGCATGGCCAAGGCTGGCTGGCTGCAGCCGCTCGACAAGAGCAAGTTGCCGAATTTCAAGAACCTGATGCCGACCTACCTGAACACCGATTTCGATCCCGGCAATAAGTACTCCGTGCCTTACGCGATGTCGATCACGCTGATCGGCTACAACGACCAGAAAATGAAGGAACTCGGCATCACCGTGGATTCCTGGGCGGTGATCTTCGATCCGAAGATCCTGCAGAAGATAAAGGGCAAAGTCACCGTGCTCGACAGCCAGGCCGAAGTCATGGCGGCCGCGCTGAAATATCTCGGCTACTCGGTCAACGACCGCGACCCCGAACACTGGAAACAGGCGAAGGCCATCATTCTCAAGGCCAAGCCTTACTGGGCGGCCTTCATGGCGCAGGGCTACATCAAGGAATTGTCGACTGGCAACATCTGGGTAGTGCACGGCTACTCGAACGACATTTTCCAGGCCGATACCGGCGCGCAGGAGGCCAAACAGAAATTCCGCATTCGCCACGCCCTGCCCAAGGAGGGCGCCGTGCTGGCCCTGGATGCGATGGTGATCGCCAAGACGGCGCCGCGTCCCGATCTGGCCCATCAGTTCATCAACTTCATGCTCGAGGGCAAGAACTCGGCTGCGCTGACCAACATTACCGGCTCCGGCAATCCGAATTCCGAGGCGATGCAGTTCATCAAGCCCGAGATCAAGTCGATCAAGGCGGTATTCCCCGATGCGGAATCCGCCAAGCGGCTCGAACAGTTGAAAGACATGAACAGGAAAGAGCGCCAGTTGCTCAACAGGATGTGGACCGAGATCAAGGCCAAGTAGCCTGCCGATCGATGCGCAGGCGTCCCGTGTGACGCTTGCGTTTTATCAAGCGCCGGTCGCGGAAGGATGCCTCAGAAGCGCCATCAACCTGGCGACGTCCGCGTCGGGCAG
Organism: Betaproteobacteria bacterium; assembly: GCA_025357235.1. Classification (GTDB taxonomy): domain Bacteria; phylum Pseudomonadota; class Gammaproteobacteria; order Burkholderiales; family JACQAP01; genus JACQAP01. Next base: position 1,432 of record JANXPQ010000059.1, on the reverse strand, counting down.
AAACTGGATGCCCGCGGATCGGGCCCTGCCGTTTCCCGATTCGAACTGCTGCGCCAGCAGATGCATCGCCGCTCCACCTCGTTCGGGTGCGCGCAAGCTGACCTGATAGCCGGCACCGCTGCGCACCAGCGTTGCCACAGTTCGGTCGCTGTGCCGCCGCGCCAATTCGTTGGCGAACGTGCCGGCGATGCGGCGGCTCCACGCGGCTTCCGGCATGAAGACCGCCACCGCATCAGTGCCCACCTGTTCAATCGGCAATGCCAGCGCCTTCCTGAGGTCGCCGGCGCTTGCATTTCGTAATACGTCCAGTTCGGGTGCCTGCGCGCAGAACGCCAGGGGATCGCTGTAAGGCTGCATGCGCCGGTAAAGCTGCGCAGGATGGAAGTGCAGGTCGTCGAGGGTGGCACCGTAAGCGTTGTAGTTCAGGCACTCGCCCAATCCCCTGAGTGTTTCGACTTCGGGATGATCAAGGCCAAGCTCGCCCGCCGCCGAATACGCCTGAGCGCGCAGGTTGTCGCCAAAAGCGGCAACGACCGCCCATGCGCGATAGCGGCCCTGCAGATGGCGGTCGACGATCAGGCTGGTGCAGACCGTCGCAGAGGGGTCGATATAGGCTTCGAGCAGGGGATGATGCGGAATATCTCCGGCGAAATGATGGTCGAAATAACGCACGCGCGCCCCGATGCGCAGTGCGCCGAGCAATGCTGCGCGATTGGCGTCCAGTGAAATGTCGAGCACCGTGAGTTCGTCGCCGGGGCTGGGCGTCACGCGCCCGAGCAATGCTATGTCGCGCTTGACTCCGGTGATCAGCGTGGCTTCGTGCGGATCGGCGAGCCGCAGCTGATGCAACGCGCACAGCCCGTCCGCGTCGCCATTGAAGATGTCATAGAATCTCATGTCGTGCCGTCCGTTGCGGATGGACAGACCCCGGCCCGGCGCATTGCCAACACCCCATGAGCGGTTCGCTTCCTATTCCGTCCGCGCGTTATGCGCGCAGTTCCAAGCTGGTTGCCTACCTCAGCGTAGCTTACCTTCTGCTCGTGGCGTATGCCAGCCTGTATCCCTTTGCCGATTGGCGCGTGCCGAACGACGAAGCCACGCGATTTCTGTTCGCTGGGTGGCCCCCGTACATCCTCGCCTCCGATGTCGTGATCAATGTTCTCGCCTATGTGCCGCTGGGCCTGTTGCTGACTTTGGTATGCATGGGGCACGTGCCGCGCTGGGCCGCGGTCGCGTTGGGCGTGACCGCCGCGATGCTGCTGAGTGTTGCCATCGAGTTCGTGCAAGCCTACCTGCCCGCACGCGTTTCCTCCAATGTCGATGTCCTCACCAATTCGATCGGTGCGCTCTGGGGCGCAGCAGCGGCCCGCACCTGGGGCGAGCGCTGGCTGCTGTCGGGGGAACTGCATCGGTTGCGCGAGCGCCATTTCCT
>JANXPQ010000020.1 GCA_025357235.1 Betaproteobacteria bacterium | reverse complement strand
AGGATGTCCATCACGCGCCGCACCGTAACGCGGCTCACCGAGTAGGCCTCCGTTAGCTCCCCTTCCGTCGGAAGCTTCCCGCCGCCGGCGTACTGCGCGAGGAACTCGTCGCGCAGGCGGTCGGCAAGCTGCTCGTAGAGGGCGCGCGGGCTGTCGCGGACCAGGCTGGCGCGTGAACGTCTGCGCGGCAGCGAAAGGGGAGTGGTTGCCATGGCCTAAGTCATATGCTAATGTATCCATACATCTTCAGTCAAATTTGCCCGATGAGTTCCGAAATCTCCTTCCAGCAAGTCGGCAAGCGTTACCCGGGCGTGCGTGGCACGGTGACCGAGACGATGGCGCTCGAAGGCTTCAACCTGGAGATCGCCGCTTCGGAGATCTTCTGCATCGTGGGGCCCACCGGATGCGGGAAATCCTCGGCGCTCAACCTCATCGCCGGTTTTGAATCGCCCACTTCTGGGCGCGTCCTCGTCGAGGGGCAGGAAGTGCATGAGCCGGGAATGGACCGTGCCGTCGTGTTCCAGCACCCTTCGCTCTTTCCCTGGAAGACGGTCTTGGAGAACGTGACGCTCGGCCTTCAATGCCGCGGCACCCTCCGGGAAGAATACGAGCCGCGTGCGCGCATGCTGATTGCCGCCGTCGGGCTCAAAGGATTCGAATCGCACTACCCGTACCAGTTGTCGGGCGGCATGCAGCAGCGCGTGCAAATCGCGCGCGCCCTCATCGGCCAGCCGAAAGTGCTGCTGATGGACGAGCCGTTCGGCGCGCTCGACTACCAGACGCGGCTCCTCATGCAGCGCCTCCTCCTCGACCTGTGGCAGGAATTCCGGCCGACCATCTTCTTTATCACGCACGATGTCGGCGAGGCCATCTTTATCTCGGATCGCGTCGTCGTCATGACGCGACGCCCGGGCCGCGTAAAGCTGATGGTCGACGTGAAGGAGCCGAAGCCGCGCAACTACGCGTTCCTGAGCTCGCCCGAGTTCGTGCGCCTGCACGGAAATCTCCTTGAGGCGGTACAGCAGGAAGTCGAATCGGGTACGGCGGCCCAGGCCCATTGACGATGGCCACCGACGAGCAACAATTCGACGATGGGCTCCTACAGAAACAGCGGGTCCCCCGCGAGTCGCCGATCGCAGCGCGGCCGAAAGCGCACTTGCCCGACGCGGTGCTCTCCACGCTCGGCATCTTCATCGTCCTCGCGGCGTGGGTCGGCATCACCTCGTCAGGACTCATTCGTCCCGGCTACTTCCCCGGCCCGCTCGAACTGTATCGAGAGCTCGTGTTGCTGCTGAAGGATGGCTACAAGGACAGCTCGCTCTGGGGGCACATCGGCATCAGCCTCTATCGCACCATGATCGGCTTCATGCTCGGCGTTCTGGTGGGCGTTCCGCTGGGCCTAGTCACCGGCGTGAGCCGTGTTTCGGGGGGGATGATTTCGCCGATCATGGCGTTCCTCCGCCCGATCCCGCCGATCGCGTTCATTCCGATGGCGGTGCTGTACTTCGGTCTGGGTGAGGCGGGAAAGATCGTCCTCATCTTCTGGACATCGTTCAATTACGTGTACGTGAATGCGCAGGCAGGCGCCGCGCACGTGCCGATTGCGTACCTGCGCGCAGCGCGCTCGCTCGGGCTCACGCAAGGCCAGCTCTTCTTCCACGTGGTGCTGCCCTCGGCGATCCCGCAGATCTTCACCGGCCTCAAGGTGGCGATGGCGTTGAGCTGGGCGGTGGTCGTGGCGGCGGAACTCACCGGCGCGCAATCGGGCCTCGGCTACATGATCGAGGACGCGGCGTTGATCTTCCGCATCCCGGTGGTCTTCATCGGCATCATGATCATCGGCGCGATCGGCCTTTGCCTCAACACGGCGCTCAATTTCGCCGAGGCGCGCTTCGTTCACTGGAAGGGACGCTGACAATGGCCGACAAACGCTTCAACATCCCGGCGGCGCTTTTCGTCAAGGCGCTGAAACGCAACAAGGTTGACTATTTCGTCACGGTGCCCGACTGGGTGCAGCTGTCCGTGCACAAGAAGATTGAGGACGGCGTCGAGGGCATCCAGTTGGTCACCTGCTGCAACGAAGACCAGGCGGTCGTCGTTTCGGCGGGACTGAGGATCGGCGGCAAGAACCCCATCGTCGTCGTCCAGAACCAGGGATTCCACGCCTGCGTCAACGCCACGCGCGCGGTGGGGCTCGACGCGCAGATCCCGATCGTGTTCCTCATCGGCCAATTCGGGCGCGAATTCCGGAACTTCGGCGAGGACCCGGCGAAGTCGCGCGCGCGCATCGTACGCCTCGTCGCCCCGATCGCGGAGGCACTGGACATGCCGCACTGGCTGCTTGAGACCGAGGACGATCTGTCGTACTTCGACGAGGCGTTCGCGGTGGCCCTCCAGCAGAAGCGATCCGTCGCGCTTGTGGTCGGCGCCCCGACCGCCTGGGACTAGGGGAGGCCATGAATACGTTATCTGTCTGCGAAGCAATCGCGCGCGTCCGCGGCGACGCGGTCATCGTCGGCACCATGGGATCGATGCTCGCGTTCGACAGGCTTGGGGTGAACGTGGGCCGAATCAACTCCGTGCCGCTCATGGGTGGGTCGGCAAGCCTCGGCCTGGGCATCGCGCTCGCGCATCCCGAGCGGAAGGTGCTCGTCGTCGACGGCGATGCGAGCCTGCTCATGCAGCTGGGCGCCCTCGTCGGCGTCGCCGCGCAGCGGCCACCCAACCTCTGCCATTTCGTCGTGAGCAACGGGGTCCAGTTCGCGGGCATGTACAACCTCGACGTCGCGGGAAAGGGCCGGGTCGACTTCGCCGGCCTCGCGAGCGCGGCAGGCTACGCTTCGTCACACCGCTTCAGCGAGCTGGGGCCGTTCGCAAAGGAGCTTCCGGGGATTCTCGCGGCCAGCGGACCGGCGTTCGTCGAGCTGGTCGTGGAACCGGAAAAGTCGATATTCGGCAAGGAGCATCCGCAGACCGAGGTTCCGGACGTCCAGTTCACGCGGATGGGCGACGAAGCGCGCGCGCTGGGCGCCTGGCTGCAACGCACTTGACAAAGAAGGAAGGAGAAGAGCCATGAACGACAAACGGAATCAACGGCGAGCGCTGCTAAAGGGCGCAGCATGGGGGGCGGGGACGTTCGGAGCGCCCTGGGTCGCGCGCTACGCTTACGCGCAAGCGATGGACCTGGGCCCGTACCAGCAGGCCAAGATCAACTGGCGGCAGGCCGAAGGCGCCGCTGTCAACGTGGCGGTGATCGCCGCAAGCTACTTTCAGAACCTGATCGACATCACGCCGGAGTTCGAGGCGCTGACCGGATGCAGGGTGAATTATGAGAAGGTGCCGCCCGGACAGATCCGCCAGAAAGTCGTCCTCGACCTTTCATCGAAGACCGGCAACATCAGCACACACGCGGGCGACCCGATGTATGTGCCGCTTTACGCCGCGAACAAGTGGTGCGATGTGCTCGACGATTACCTTAAAGACCCGAAGCTCACCGACGCGGCATGGTTCGACTACCAGGACCTAGTGCCGGCGTGGCGCGAGGCGGACTCGGTCGACAAGAAGACCTACGCTCTTCCCTACCAGGGCGAGATGACGATCCAGATCTATCGCAAGGACCTCTACGACGCGAAGGGATTGAAGCCTGCGCAGACCCTCGACGACGTCGTGAAGAACGCCACGGCACTGCACGACCCGGACAAGCGCCTGTACGGCTTCTGCCTGCGCGGCATGGCCGGCGCGGGACAGAACATGTACATCTATCCTTCGATCGTGCGCGCTTACGGCGGAAAGTGGTTCGACGCCAACGGCAAGCTGCGGGTGAACAGCCCCGAGGCCGTCGCGGCCCTCGAATGGTACGTCACGAGCCAGAGCATGTTCGCGCCGAAGGCCGCGCAGAACTGGAACTGGCCCGACATCGCCGACGCCTTCTCCGAGGGCACGATCGCCTGCTACATCGACGGGCACTCCGGCGTCGCGGTCATCGCCAACCCGCAGAAGTCCAAAGTAGCCGACAAGATCGGCTACGCGCGCTGGCCAAAGGGGCCCGCGGGCAAGCGCTGCTCGGCGATCTGGAATTGGGCCATGCCGATCAACGCAGCGATGCCGCAGAAATCGCGCGTCGCTACCTGGCTCTGGCTCCAATGGGCGTGCAGCAAGGAGACGCAGATCCGCACCTCGTACAAATTCAAGGGCGCATCGAAGCGCTTCGACGTCAACCGCATGTCGATCTGGAACTCGCCCGACTACCGCAAGACGATGACCGATGCCGGGCACAACTTCGTCGAGGCCTCGCTGGAATCGCTTACGCAGGACACGGATATCGACTGGCGCCCGCGCGTGCCCCAGTGGCCCGCGATCGGCGAGACCATGGGCAAGCTCGTGCAGGCAGCGCTGGTCGGGCAGATGAAGCCCAAGCAGGCCCTGGACGAGGCGCAGAAGCAGGTCGAGCGCGTCACCTGACGCATGGAAGGGGTCGACAGGGTCCGCGCCGCGGAACGATCCGAGCGCCGCTTCGCATGGTCGCTGCTCGGGCCGGGGCTCGCGGTGCTTGTCGGCACCACCACCTTGCCGATCTTCTATCTCCTTTGGCAAAGCGCGCAGAGCACCAACCTCGCACTTCCCGGGATGGATCGCTTCATCGGCGCCGCCAACTTCGTACGGCTTTGGGAAGACTCGCGTTTCTGGGATGCCTTCCAGCTCACTCTTGTGTACACGGGTTGCACCGTCATCCTGCAGCTCGTGCTCGGGCTCGGCATGGCGATTCTCATCCTGAAGCTGCCACGCGCACAGGGACCCCTTCGCGTGATGGCAATCCTGCCGATCGTGTTGGCGCCGGTCGTCGTCGGCATGATCTGGCGCACCCTCATGCTCACGCAAGACTCTGGCATCGTCGACCTGCTCTTCCAGAAGCTGGGACTCAGCTCGCACAACTGGCTCGGGGATCCGAGGCTCGCGGTGCTCTCGGTGATCGCCATCCACACGTGGCAATGGACGCCGTTCGTGTTCCTGTATCTCCTCGCCGCCCTCAGCACGATCCCGGACGAGCTCTATGAGGCCGCGCGCATCGACCGCGCGAGCGCGTGGCGGCGCTTCGCGCGGATCACACTGCCCATGATCCGCCCGGCCATCATGATGGTCATCATCATCCGCATGACCGTGGCGCTGTCGGCGTTCGCCGCGATCTACTCCGCGACCGGCGGCGGTCCCGGCAGCGCGACGGAGATCCTCAACCTGTTCGCGTACCGCGTGTCGTTCGCTGAACTCGACATTGGCTATGGCGCGGCAGCGGCGGTGGTGCTACTGGTGCTGACCCTCGTGGTGTCCGCCGGACTCTTCGTCATGCGGAGGGGGCGATGAGCCGCGCGACGTGGCGCTCGTGGGCGCTGGTCGCGGGCACCGCCTTGGTTCTCGCCGTGTGGACGGTGCCGCTTCTGTGGACGCTGCTCACTTCGTTCAAGAACGACCGCGACGTCCTGGCCTATCCGCCCACGATCGTTTTCCAGCCCACGCTCGCCAATTTCCACGAGGTGCTGTTCGGCCCGACGAACGTGCTCGGCAACCTGCTGGCGAGCGTCATCATTGCGGTCGCCACGACGGCGCTCACCGTGCTCATCGCGGTTCCCGCCGCGTATGCCTTCGCGCGCCTGAAGGTGCGCGGGAAGAAGCCGCTCGGGTTCTACGTGCTCGCGACGCAGTTCGTGCCGCCGATGGGACTCATCATCCCGTACTTCCTCATCCTCAACCAGGCGCACGGGCTCGACACGTATTGGGGGATGGTGCTCATCTACCTCACCTTCTCGCTCCCCTTCGCGATCTGGCTGATGATCTCGTACTTCGAGGACATCCCTGCCGAGATGGAGGAGGCCGCGCTCTTGGATCGGGCCACGCGCCTGCAGGCTTTCCTTCGGGTGGTGCTGCCGCAAGCGCGCGGCGCGATCGCGGTGACTGTCACGTTCGTCTTCCTCAACGCGTGGAACGAGTTCCTCTTCGCCGTCGTCATCGCTGGGGCGAAGGTGAAGCCGGTGACCGTGGCGATGTACAACTACATTTCGGTCGAGCAGACGCGCTGGGGCCAGCTTACCGCGGCGGCGCTGGTCGCGATGATTCCGGTGATCGTGCTCGGCATCATCGCCCAGAAGGACATCGCCAAGGGTCTCTCGATGGGCGCGGTCAAGGGAGTGAGCCGGCGATGAAGCGAGGACACCTGAAGCTCACCGGGATCGGCAAGTCGTATGGCACGACGAACGTGCTTCGCGGCGTCGACCTCGAGATCCAGCCGGGCGAATTCTTCGCCCTCCTCGGACCCTCGGGGTCCGGCAAGACGACGACGCTTCGCATTGTGGCCGGCCTTGAGGTGCCGACGGCGGGACAGGTGCTTCTCGACGGCGAGGATGCCACCACGCTCCCGCCCGGAAAGCGCGACGTCGCGATGGTTTTCCAGAGCTACGCGCTTTATCCGCATATGAGCGTGTTCGAGAACATCGCGTTTCCGTTACGCAACATCGGCACGCCCGGCGACCAGCTCGCGGGCCTCGTGCGCGAAGCCGCGGCGCGAGTGAAGATCGATCACCTGCTCGCACGCAAGCCGGGCGCGCTTTCCGGTGGCCAGCAACAACGCGTTGCGCTCGCTCGCGCGATCGTGCGCAAGCCGGCTCTCTTCCTCCTTGACGAGCCGCTCTCGAACCTCGACGCTAAGCTGCGCGCGGAGACGCGCGTGGAGCTGAAGCGCCTGCAACGATCGCTCGGGGTGACCGCGGTCTACGTCACGCACGACCAGGAGGAAGCGATGTCGCTCGCCGACCGCATGGCCGTCTTCATGAACGGTGTGCTCGTGCAGCAGGGCACGCCCGAAGAGGTCTTTCGCCGTCCCGCATCGGTCGATGTCGCCGCATTCCTCGGCAACCCGCCGATGAACCTGTTGCCCGCGCGTATCGAGAATGGCATCGCAACTATCGGGACCACGTCGTTTTCGGCACCCACGATGGCTTCCCTCGGATCGCGTGACGTAGTGCTCGGCATTCGTCCGCCGGACGTTGCTATCTCGGAGCGGGGAATTGACGCAACGGTCACGATGCGCGAGAACCTCGGCGACGACGTGATCGTGGATTTCACCGTCGGTGACCACCTCGTACGCGCCCGATCGGCGGCCATGCGGGAGCTCGCGGAAGGAGACCGCGTGCATCTGCATTTCGGCGAGGGGGATTTGCACGTTTTCGACCATAAGAGCGGCTTTCGCGTGGCGCGATGAGTGCAAGCCTCTCCGGGAAGCTCGCGGTTGTGACCGGCGCCACGCGCGGCATCGGGCGTGCCATCGCCGAGCGGCTCGCGCGAGACGGTGCGCGGGTGATCGGAACCGGAAGCGCTGCGAGCGGATCTGCCCCTGAAGGGTGCACGTATCGCGGCGTCGATTTCATGAATACGGCCGCGACCGAAGCTTTCGGCGCGGAGCTCGCGAGCCTCGGCGCCGATATCCTCGTGAACAACGCCGGCGTGAACCGGCTCGCGCCCTTCGCCGAGATCGAAACGGCGGACATCCTGCGGTTGCACCAGGTGAACGTGGTCGCACCGATGCTGCTCTGCCGCGCGCTGGTCCCCTCGATGCGCGCCAAACGATGGGGGCGCATCGTCAACATCGGCTCGATCTGGAGCTTGGCGAGCGCGCGCAACCGCGCCGCGTATTCCGCGACGAAATTCGCCCTCGACGGGATGTCGATCGCCCTCGCGGAGGAGATCGCGGCCGACAATGTGCTGGTGAATTGCGCCTCCCCCGGTTTCATCGACACGGAGATGCTTCATGGCGTTCTCGACGACGAGCAGATCGGCGATCTCGTGAAGAAAGTGCCGATGCGGCGCCTGGGCCGTCCGGAGGAAATCGCGGCGCTCGTCGCCTGGCTCGCGGGGCCCGAGAACACGTTTATCACCGCCCAGAACATTCCCATCGATGGCGGGTTCACCAGGACCTAGTCCAATAAACCAGATGCATCGCACCTAATTCGCCTGTTTGGGCTGTCGTACTTCCATTTGATCGGTTTTGGAAATCCTGTGGTACTGGCGGATGTAGCGCATGAGCTTCTTGTCAAGGTTTTCGACGCTGGTGAAGACGCCGGTCTTGTGTGCGCTGACGTTGTCACCCGGGACGCTTTGAGTACGTCCACATCCCCAACAAGGCTCCTGGCTGAATCTGGTGAAGTCCGCCTTTCTCAAGATGGCGCGCAACTTCCTGGGCCACATCCGTGTCGCATCCCGGGACGAACTCAAGCAGCGCATCCTCAAAGGCATCGACGAGATGAACGTTTATCCAGTTCGCTTTCCAGTGGCAGGATTTCGACTTCCAGATGACCTGAATGTAAATATATAGAAACGGTGTACTAGGCCGGAATCGCCCCCATGAAAGAACGCTTCGACTATGTCGTGATCGGATCCGGCTCCGCGGGAGCCGTCGTCGCAACCCGGCTCGCCGAGCGCATTCCGGGGCGCGTGCTGCTGCTCGAGGCAGGCGCGTCCCATGAAAGCGATTTCTGGATCCGCGTGCCCATCGGGCTCGCGAAAATCCTCGGCAGCCCGAACTACGTGTGGAGATTCAATACTGAACCCCAGACATTCCTCGCGGGGCAGAAGATCTACTGGCCGCGCGGAAAGCTCCCCGGCGGCTCCAGCTCGGTCAATGGAATGATCTTCGTGCGAGGCGATCCTGCGGAGTTCGATCGGTGGCGCGATGAACTCGGCAATCGCGGCTGGGGCTACGAAGACCTGCTGCCGTACTTCAAGAAGATCGAATCCACCGCGATCGGCGACACGCGCTATCGCGGACGCGACGGCCCCGTGCCAGTGTGCTCGCTGGGCGCGCAGCCGGACGAGCTTTCGAACGCCTTCGTTGCCGCATGCGAGGCGTCGGACATCCCGCGAAACGCCGATTACAACGGCGCGCAATACGAGGGCGTGAGCTACTTGCAGTTGTGCACGCACCGCGGGCGCCGCGCGAGCACCGCGACCGGCTACCTGCATCGAACCCGGCGGGACAACTTCGTCTTCCGCACCCAAGCACTCGCCACGCGCGTCCTGCTCGATAAGCGCAAGGCCGTCGGCGTCGAATACCGCCACGGCGGCGAGCTGCGCGTGGCGCACGCCGACCGCGAGGTGATCGTGGCTGCGGGGCCGATCAAGTCGCCGCAGCTGCTGGAGCTATCGGGAATCGGGGACGGCGGGCGGCTGCAATGCCTCGGCATCTCCACGCAGCATCATCTCCCCGGCGTCGGCGAGAATCTCGTCGACCACGTGCAGTCCCGCCTCACGTTCGCGTGCACACGCGCGATCACGCTGAACGAGATCATGCAGAGCCCCTTTAAGCAGCTCCTGATGGGCGCGAAATTCATGCTGACGGGCAAGGGCCTGATGGCTACCGCCACGGCCACGGTACATGCGCTCGCGCGGCCCGCAGCCAGTTACGATCGGGCCGCAGTGAAGATCCAGCTGCACCACCTGAGCAGCAGCGACAGGTTCGAGGTGGTCGATCCACGCCGGCTCGGGGAGGCGCTTGACAAGCATCCCGGATTCTCGATCGGATTCTTCCAGCTGCGTCCCGAGTCGCGCGGCTGGGTGCACATCCGCACCGCGGATCCCAACGACGATCCGGCCATCGATCCGCACTACCTGGAATCGGAAGACGATCAGCGCACGATGATCGACGCGCTGAGGCTCGCGCGCCGCGTATCGCGCCAAACGGTCTTCGCTCCCTATGTCGAGCGCGAGACACGGCCCGGGCCGGACGTGGATTCCGACGAAGCCCTTCTCGCGTACGTGCGAGCTTCGGGGCAGACATCGTTCCACCCAGTTGGCACTTGCAAGATGGGCTCGGACCCCATGGCGGTGGTCGATACGGAGCTTCGTGTTCACGGCATCGTGGGCCTGCGCGTCGTTGATTCCTCGATCATGCCGACGATGCCCTCGTCGAACACCAACGCTGCTTCCATCATGCTCGGCGAGAGAGCCGCGGACATCATCCTCCGCTGAGCCTATGAGCGCACGCAGCTTCGACTACGTCATCATCGGCGCCGGTTCGGCCGGTTGCGTGCTCGCCAACCGCCTCTCCGCCGACGGCAAAGCCTCCGTGCTGCTCCTGGAGGCGGGCCCGCCGGACCGCAATCCATGGATCCACATCCCCATCGGATACGGCAAGACGATGGGGAACGAGCGCCTCACCTGGCAATTCTTCACCGAGCCCGAGCCGCACATGAACGGCCGGCGCATCCACCTGCCGCAGGGACGCACGCTCGGCGGCTCGAGCTCGATCAACGGGATGATCTACACGCGCGGGCAGCCGGAGGACTTCGAGCATTGGCGCTCGCTCGGCAATCCGGGCTGGGGCGCGGCGGACGTGCTTCCCTATTTCATTCGCGCGGAGGCGAACTCGCGCGGCGCGAATGCTTACCATGGAGGCAATGGACCCATCGGCGTGTCGGACGTCGAGCGCCATGAGCTCGTGGACGCATTCATCGCCGGGTGCGGCGAGCTGGGCATCCCCCGCAACGACGATGTCAACGGAGCTACTCAGGAAGGCGTCGGCTATTTGCAGATCACCACTCGCAACGGCTTCCGGTCATCCACGGCGGTGGGATACCTGCGGCCGGCGCGCGGCCGCGCGAATCTCGTCGTGCTGACCGACGCGCTCGCCGAGGCGATTGTGTTCGACGGCGGGCGCGCGTCGGGCGTTCGCTTTCGGACCGGGGATGGCGTCGAGACCGTGCACGCCAACCGCGAGGTAATCGTTTCGGCCGGTGCGCTGCAATCGCCCAAGCTGCTGCAGCTCTCGGGCATCGGTGCGCCTGCGCTGTTGAAGGAGCTCGGCATTCCGCTCGTCGCGAAGCTGCCGGGGGTCGGCGAAAACCTGCACGACCACCTGCATATCAAGGTGATGTATCGCTGCACCCGCCCCATCACGCTCAATGACGACCTGAACAGCCTCCTCGGCAAGATGAGGATCGGCCTCAAGTACGCACTCTTCCGGCGCGGACCGCTCGCGGTCGGCGTAATGCTCGGCACTGGCTTCGCCCGCCTCGATCCCGCGTCCAAAACGCCCGACGCGCAGCTCTACATCAGCACACTAAGCGCCGATGGGCGGGGCGCGAAACAGCATCCTTTTTCCGGATTCCAGCTTTCGTTCTACCAGGCACGGCCGAGGAGCCGGGGCCGGGTGGCAATCCGCTCGCGCAACCCGCTTGAGGCGCCCTCGATTCTGATGAATTTCCTCGCGACCGAGGAAGATTGCGCCTTCGCCATGTCCGGTACGCGTTTTCTCCGCGCGCTCGCAGCGACACGGGCTCTGGTGCCGTATATTGAGGAAGAGTACCGGCCCGGCCGCGCGGTGGAAACGGATGAGCAGGTCCTCAAATACACCCGCGACTCCGCCACATCAGGCTATCACCCGGTCGGCACTTGCCGAATGGGCAACGACCCGCTCGCTGTCGTGGATGCCGAACTGCGCGTCCGTGGCGTTCAGGGGTTGCGCGTAGTCGATGCCTCCATCATGCCGACCGTCGTGTCCGCCAACACGAATGCGCCCACGATCATGATCGCGGAGAAGGCGGCGGAGATGATTCGGGGGAGTCGCTAAACCCAGCTCAGCACGACCATGGACTTGCCAATCGAACCCCGCGCCGGCGCTGGCGATGAGAACCGTCACTTATTGCACTGAAAACAAATGGACCCCTCCATCGGTCGCTCACTTTTGGACAAGGGGGACGGCAATTGGGCGCCATCGACCGGACGACTCGCATCTCGACGGTTCCCTCGCATCGTGGCATCGGCGGCTGGGCCGCGATTGGGCTTGGAAGTCAGCCGGTAGGTGGTTACCCGAAAGTGCGACCGGGACGATTTGCACGAAATCCGAGATCACCTCGTTCAGCGCGGCGGAGAGTGATCCAAACCGTGGGTGCGCCGGCGCAAACCGGCAAGGAGTAGCGGGTGAAAGTCCTGCATAGCAAAGACCTAGTGTAGTGTTGCATTCTGTTTAGAACTTAAGCGGCTGTTGGCGCGGATGACCTTTTGCAGGATGTCGGTAGCGCTCTTGGTCCAGATGAACGGCTTGGGTTTGATGTTGTGATG
>JANXPQ010000017.1 GCA_025357235.1 Betaproteobacteria bacterium | reverse complement strand
CGCCCACTCCACTGCCAGCGAACGCGTGAAGTTGACGATGCCGCCCTTGCTTGCGTTGTAGGCGATGGTTGGCATCATGCGCGGATCGGTGCCCACCAGACCCGCGATCGACGCAACATTGATGATGCGGCCATACTTGCGCGGAATCATGCTGAGCTTGCCGACGGTCTGGCTCATCAGGAAAACCGCCGTCAGGTTCAGATTGATGATCTTGTACCACGCATCGAGCGGATGGTCTTCCGCCGGCGCACCCCATGCCGCCCCGGCGTTGTTCACCAGGATGTAGATCTGTCCCTGGGCTTTCAGCACCTGCTCCACCATCGGCTTCACCGAATCGGTGTTCTGCAGGTCGTTGACGACGGTGATTGCGTCGATGCCCATTCCTTTCAGGTGTGTCTTCGCTTCCTCCAGCTCACCGGCCTTGCGTGCCGTGATGATGACCTTCGCGCCCATCTCGCCCAACGCTTCCGCGAATTGAAGACCAAGCCCACGGGACCCGCCCGTTATCAGTGCCGTTTTTCCGGAAAGATCGAATAGCTTCTTGACGTTCATTGCATATCCTCATTTTGAATAACTAGAACCACGCATCCTGCATTTCAAGGCAGGTCGGATCGAGACTGTCGAGCAGATCCGCCCATTGTCTCGTCTTCGACAGTTCCCAACGGAAGAAAAACGCGCAGGCCTGGAGCTTGCCCTGATAGAAATCCCGGTCGGCATCATGGGCCGTGCCCACCTTCTTCACGGCAACCAGGGCCTGCTTCAGCCACATCCAGCCGATTACCGTGTGCCCGACCAGGTCGAGATACACCGACGCATTGGCGAGACCGAGGTCGATTTCGCCGCGCCCAGCCACGCACAACAGATTGCGCGTTACAGCCATGATTCGGTCCAGCGCATCGTTCAGCAGCATGCCACAGCGCTGCAATTCCGCCGAATCGCTGGCTGAAGCCGCGCGCACCACGGCGCTGATTTCTCTTGCCAGCAACTGGATCGCCGCGCCGTCGTTCATTCCAGCTTTGCGTCCGAGCAGATCCAGTGCCTGGATGCCGTTGGTGCCTTCGTGGATCGGGTTGAGCCGGTTGTCGCGATAGAACTGCTCGACCGGATATTCACGCGTGTAGCCGTAACCGCCATGGACCTGTATCGCCAGGCTGTTCGCCTCCAGGCAGTATTGCGAGGGCCATGCTTTCGCGATCGGCGTCAGGATGTCCAGCAGCAGCCCGGCTTCGCGCCGGACCTTCTCGTCTTCCGTGGCATGGCTTTCATCGACCAGCGACGAACAATACAGGCATAGCGCCAGCGCGCCTTCGACATAGGCTTTCTGCGCCAGCAGCATGCGCTTCACGTCGGCGTGCTCGATGATTTTCACCTGCGGTTGCTGCGCGTTCTTGCCGCCGGGCAGCCGCCCCTGCGGCCGCTCGCGTGCGTACGCGAGCGCGTGCAGATACCCGGTATAGCCGAGCACTGTGGCGCCCATGCCTACGCCGATGCGTGCCTCGTTCATCATCTGGAACATGCAGGCGAGCCCCTTGTTCGGCTCGCCGACCAGTTCCGCATACGCGCCCCCCTGCTCGCCGAAATTGAGCACGCAGTTCGTGGTGCCGCGAAAACCCATCTTGTGGTTCAGCCCGACGAGCGCGACATCGTTGCGCGCGCCCGGCGATCCGTCGTCACTCACGCGATATTTCGGCACCAGGAACAGCGAAATGCCCCTGACGCCGGCGGGCGCGCCCTGGATGCGCGCAAGCACCAGATGAATGATGTTCTCCGACAGCTCATGTTCGCCGGCGGAAATCCACATCTTGTTGCCGGTCAGGCGGAACGTGCCGTCGGCGTTCGGATGTGCAGTGGTGCGGATGTCCGATAGCGACGAGCCCGCCTGCGGCTCGGACAGGCACATCGTGCCGAAAAAGCGGCCTGTCAACAGCGATGGGAGATACTTCCTCTTTTGCGCGTCCGAGCCGAAAGTGCGGATCAGGTTGGCATTGGCGATGGTGAGGAAGGCATAGCCGGCGGTGGATATATTGGCGGCATTGAACCAGGCGAAGCAGGCTTGCGCGACCGTCCACGGCAACTGCATGCCGCCGAGTTCGAAATCCTGGGCGGCGGCCATGAAGCCCGCCTCGCGAAACGCATCCAGCGCTTCACCCACCTCGGGAATGATTTCGACCTGTATGCCGTCGAAACGCGGCTCGTTCAGGTCGGACTTGCGATTGTGCGGTGCGAATTTCTCTTCCGCCATTTTTTCAGCGGCATCGAGAGCCGCATCGAACGTTTCGCGCGAATGCTCGGCGAACCGCGGCCGCTTCGTCAGCGACTCGACGTCAAGCAGCTCGTACAGGATGAAATCCAGGTCCCGACGATTGAGCAGCTTCGACTGCATTTTGTGGCCTCGTTACTTGCCGGAAACCCGAAATTCGTCGACGCAAAGGACGCAAAGGAAGGGCAAGAAAGATCGCAAAGGAAACCGGGACGAGAACCGAGATATCGCAATTCTCCACGTCCATCGCGGAACAGGATCGGCCCAACCATTGCCGAATCGCATATCTGTTGTTTTGCCTTCCTTTGCGTCCTCTGCGTCCTTTGCGCCTTTGCGTTGAGACGTTGCCTTAGACTACTTCGAACAGGCCGGCGGCGCCCATGCCGCCGCCGATGCACATGGTAACGACCACGTACTTGACGCCGCGCCGTTTGCCTTCGATCAAGGCGTGGCCGACCAGGCGGCTGCCAGTCACGCCGTAGGGATGCCCGACCGCGATCGAACCGCCGTTGACGTTGAGCCGGTCGTCCGGGATTCCGAGCTTGTCGCGGCAATAGATCACCTGCACCGCAAACGCTTCATTGAGTTCCCACAAACCGATGTCGTCGATTTTCTTGCCCGCTTTCTTCAACAGCTTCGGGATCGCGAACACCGGGCCGATGCCCATTTCGTCCGGCTCGCAGCCGGTCACGGCGAAGCCGCGAAAGATGCCCATCGGCTTGAGTCCTTTGCTTGCGGCGACCTTGTCGCTCATCAGCACCTGCGCCGATGCGCCGTCGGAAAACTGGCTGGCGTTGCCGGCCGCGATGACCCCGCCTTCGATCGCCGGCTTGATCTGCGACACGCCTTCGTAGGTGGTATCGGCGCGAATGCCTTCGTCCTCGCCGGCAGTGACCTGCCTGGTGGATTCCTGGCCGGTGTTCTTGTCGACGATTTTCATCGTGGTCGTGATCGCCACGATCTCGTCCTTCGTCTTGCCTGCTGCACGCGCCGCGGCGGCACGCTGCTGGCTTAGTACGCCATAGCGATCCTGCGCTTCGCGGCCGATCTTGTAGCGCTTGGATACCATCTCAGCCGTCGCCAGCATCGGCCAGTAGATTTCCGGCTTGTTCTGCTCCAACCAGGCATCCTTCAACATGTGCTTGTTGGCTTCGTTCTGCACGCAGGAGATGGATTCCACCCCTCCCGCGACGAAGATGTCCGCTTCGCCCGCGAGAATTCGCTGGGCGGCAAGCGCAATCGCCTGCAATCCCGACGAACAGAAGCGATTGACCGTCATGCCCGACACCGTGACCGGCATGCCGGCGCGCAATGCGATCTGGCGCGCGATGTTCTGCCCGGTCGCCCCTTCGGGATTGGCGCAACCCATGATGACGTCCTCGACCTCCGCCGGGTCGAGCTTGGCCCGCTCGAGCGCAGCCTTCACTGCGTGGCCGCCCATGGTCGCGCCATGGGTCATGTTGAGCGCACCCTTCCAGCTTTTGCACAGCGGCGTGCGCGCCGTAGAAACGATCACTGCATCAGTCATTTTCTTGTCTCCAATTTAACTCCAACCGCAGAGGACGCGGAGGACGCAGAGGAAAAGCGAAAGGCTCAAGATGTAGCGCCAGACGAACTGGAATATACGCCTATGTAAAACTTACGATAGACGCCATTCCTATCATCACATTTGCTTTCCTCTGCGTCCTCCGCGTCCTGTGAGCGCTTCGAATTAGATTTTTATCCGTTGAACTTCTTGCCTTCGGCGGAGAGCTTCTCCAGCAATGCAGCGGGTTTCCAGAATTCGCCGTGCGCGGCGTGGAAGCGTTTGACAGATTCCAGCACCTTCTCCAGTCCGACGGTATCGGCGTAGAACATCGGTCCGCCGCGATAGCGCGGAAAGCCGTAGCCGTAGATATAGACAATGTCGATATCGCTTGCCCGCAGCGCGATGCCTTCTTCCAGGATTTCCGCGCCCTCGTTGACCAGGGCGTAGATGCAGCGTTCGAGGATTTCCTGATCCGTGATCTGGCGGCGCTGAATGCCCGCTTCCCTCGAGGCTTTCACGATCAGATCCTCGACAACCGGATCGGGGATCGGATTGCGGTTGCCGGCTTCGTAGCGGTACCACCCCGCCCCCGTCTTCTGGCCGAAGCGGCCGAGTTCGCAGACCTGGTCCGCCACCTTCGAATAGCGCAGGTGCGCCGGTCGCGTTGCCGCCTGGCGCTTGCGGATGTACCAGCCCACGTCGAGTCCGGCCAAGTCTCCGACACGGAAAGGCCCCATGGCAAAGCCGAAATCCTCGATCACCTTGTCGACCTGCTGCGGCAGGGCCCCCTCTTCGAGCAGGAATCCCGCCTCGCGGAAATAACCGTGCAGCATGCGGTTGCCGATGAAGCCGTCGCACACGCCCGCGACGACGCCGACCTTCTTGATCGCCTTCGACAGCTTCATGGCGGAAGCCAGCACATCCCTGGACGTTTTTTTTGCGCGCACTACTTCCAGCAGTTTCATCACATTCGCCGGACTGAAGAAATGCAGTCCCAGCACATCCTGCGGACGCGAAGTCATGGCGGCGATTTCGTTCACATCCAGCGTCGACGTGTTTGTCGCGAGAATCGCGCCGGGCTTGCACACCTTGTCGAGCTTTTCGAATACCTGCTTCTTGACCGCCATGTCCTCGAACACCGCCTCGATGACTATGTCGACATCCTTGATGTCGTCATAGCTGGTGACGCCGGTGAACAGCCCCATGCGCTTGTCCATGGCTTCCTGGCTCAGGCGACCCTTGGCGACCGTCGCCGCGTAGTTCTTGCGCACGATGCTCAAGCCCTTGTCGAGCGCTTGCTGGTTCAGCTCCAGCATCTTGATCGGGATGCCGGCATTGGCGAAGTTCATCGCGATGCCGCCGCCCATCGTGCCTGCGCCGATCAAGGCGGCGGACTTGATCTCGCGCACCGGCGTGTCTTCCGGCACGTCTGGAATCTTGCTGACCTGGCGCTCGGCGAAGAACAAATGGCGCAATGCGCGCGATTCGTCCGACTTCACCAGCTTCTCGAATTGCTGGCGCTCAATGGCGAGCCCCTTCGCAAACGGCTGCAACACGGCCGCCTCCACGCAGGTCACGATCGCAAGCGGGGCAGGATAGCCGCGCCAGGCCTTGGCGATTCGCACGCGGGCCTCGGCAAAGAACGCATCCGGCTGTTCGATCGACGCAGTCAACTGGCTCGCGCGCCGCACACTCGGGCTCTCTTTCAGCAGCCTGGTCGTGTAGGAAAGGGCGGCTGCGCGCAAGTCGCCGCTCACCACTTCATCCACCAAGCCGAATTCTTTTGCCTTTTCGCTCGAGATCGGATCGCCGGCCACCATCAGGTCCAGCGCCTTTTCCACCCCCATCAGACGCGGGGAGCGCTGGGTTCCACCCGCACCGGGCAAGATGCCCAGCTTCACTTCGGGCAATGCGATCTGCGCGCCGGTCAACGCCACGCGGTAGTGGGCGGTCAGCGCAAGCTCGAGTCCGCCGCCCATGGTCGGCCCGGAAATGGCGGCGACAATCGGCTTGGTGACGGTATCCATGTAGGCCAGCAGATCAGCAAGTGTCGCCTTGCCTGGATCGTAAGGCTTGCCGAATTCGCTGATGTCGGCGCCGCCGCTGAAATTGCGCCCGCCGCCGATGAGCAGGAACGCGCGCACGTGATGATCGTGGTCGCCTTCCTTGAAGGCATCGAGAATGCCCTGCACCACGCCTTTGTTCACCGACAACGCGTTGACCGGCGGATTCTCGAGGGTGATGACACAGATATTGTGGTGAACGGAACGCGAGATAAGGTCGGTCATGATGAACGGGGTTTCACGAAGGTTGTATTTGGCCGGGACCGGCCGAAGCGGCCGCGGCAGCCGGGAAATATAGCAGAAAGCCTTGTTCCGGCGGCAACCAGCATTACGAACGGCTTCGGCTGGCCAGCAGCCCCTCCCCCCCACTTCCCTTCCCAAGGCCGGTCATTGGTCCGCCGGTTGCCGGAAACGAGATGGAATGCGACGTCCATTTGGTGGGGTCGCACGGAATGAGCCGGCGTTTTGGCTGTCTCACTGACGGAAACATTTGCAACAGGCCACGATTCCATGAAGAAAAATGCTCGCGTTGATTTGGAAACAAGGGGCGATTCGGGTATCGCGCCCGCCGTTGCTGAAGTGCCCCCCGATCCGGCAAATGCCGCGTCAAGAATCCGGTCTTCGTCGCCAATTCAGGCAGCTACCACCGCCAGATCAACGCATTGGCAGATACGGGACATCGATTTCGACGCAATAGACTTCGCGGCAGCCCGGACGGACGAGACGTTGCTGGCGATCGTCGCATCGGCGTCAATGATCGAGTTTGCCTCCGATATCTATACGGCAAACCTGGTGCAGTACTACTCGACCGACAGCGAGGTCGGGGATTGGCTGACCCGACATTGGGAGCCGGAAGAACTGCAGCATGGCCGGGCCTTGCGAGCCTATATTGGAAGAGTCTGGCCATCCTTCGATTGGGAGAGGACGTTCAAGTCTTTTGTCGAGGACTATAGCAACTACTGTGTGGTCGAGGAGCTGGGGCCGACACCGGCGCTGGAGATGGCCGCCCGCTGCGTGGTGGAGACCGGCACGGCAACGCTCTATCGCGCCATTCACGAGTATGCGCGCGAGCCGGTCCTGCGGGATATCGTCCGCCGCATCGGAGAAGACGAGGTTGGCCACTTCAAGCACTTCTATCGCTACTTCAAGAAGTACCAGGACCGGGAGAAGCTGAATCGCTACAAGATTGCGAAAACCCTTCTGGGGCGGGTGGCGGAAGTGCGCAGGGATGATGCGGCGTGTGCGTTCCGGCACGTGTTTACGGGCCGGTTTCCAGAATTCGCCGATGACAGTTCACGGCTGCAATCGTGGACCGGGGACATATACAGAATGTTCAAGCAACATTACCCCTATCCAATGGCGGCAAAAATGCTGCTCGCACCGCTCGACCTCCCGCCCAAACTCAAGCCCTGGATTGGCACCCCTCTGGCGTGCACGGTGCGCCTGATCATGTGGGGCCGCCTTTGATGCAACGCCATCACGGGATCATGTGGAACTGAAGAGACAGGCCGCGAAGCCCTGCATTGCAGAAAATCGGAGCGTCTAGACTTCCAGCCATTCCTTGCGGACGGCTTCGTTCGCACGCAGTCCGTCGGGCGTGCCTTCGAACACGATCTGGCCGTGGCCCATGACGTAGAGCCGCTGCGAAATCTTCAGCGCGATTGTCAGTTTCTGCTCGACCAGCAGAATTGAAACGCCGCGGTTCTTGATTTCCTCGAACAGTTTCGCCACTTGCTCGACGATTTTCGGCGCGAGGCCTTCGGTGGGCTCATCAATCATCACCAGGTCCGGATCGCCCATGAGGGTGCGGCACAAGGTCAGCATTTGTTGCTCGCCGCCGGACATGACCCCGGCCGGCGCATCCGCCCGCTCCTTGAGTCGCGGGAACATAGCGTACATGTCGTCGATGCTCCAGCGCCCCTGCTGGCGCGAACTCTTCATTCCCAGCAACAGATTCTGTTTCACCGTCAGCGAAGGAAAGATCTCGCGATTCTCGGGCACGTAGCCCAGGCCCTTGCGCGCAACCATGTAGGTCTTGCAGCCGTTGAGCTCCTCGCCCTTGAACTTGACCGACCCTGTGGAATTGACCTGGCCCATGATGGACTTGATGGTCGTGGAACGACCGACGCCGTTGCGCCCCAGCAGGCTGACGATCTCACCGGGACCGACATGCAAATGCACGCCGTGCAGGATGTGGCTCTTGCCGTAGTACGCGTGGAGGTCTTTGACTTCTAGCATGACATTAAGAACATTGAACCACGGAGGGCACGGAGGACACGGAGGAAATCCAGTAGGCGATACAAGCCGGCATGGGGAAAGCCATAACCCGGACCTTGATTAACAAGCCACATGGATTCGTCCTGTTCTCGTGTTCTTCTCCGTGTCCTCCGTGTCCTCCGTGGTTCCTGCCTGATTTTAGTGCTGCTCGGTTCCCAAATAGGCTTCCTGTACCGCTTTGTTGCCGCGGATTTCCTGCGGCGTCCCACTGGCGATGACCTCGCCATAGACCAGCACCGAAATGCGGTCCGCCAGATTGAAGACCACGCTCATGTCGTGTTCGACCATGATCAGCGTGCGGCCTTCGGTCACCTTGCGAATCAGGTCGACCGCCTCATCGGTCTCGCTTCGGCTCATGCCGGCAGTCGGCTCGTCCAGCAGGATTACGTTCGCGCCGCCGGCGATGGTTACACCGATTTCGAGCGCGCGCTGCTCCGCGTAGGTCAGCACGCCGGCCATCCGTTCACGCCGCTTGGCCATGCCGATGCGCTCGACGATTTCACTGGTGCGCTCGCGCACGGATTCCAGGGCATCGACGCGATGCCAGAACGAATACTTGTAGCCCTGCGACCATAGCACCGCGCAGCGGACGTTCTCGTACACGGACATGCGCGGAAAGATATTGGTGATCTGGAAACTGCGCGCCAGCCCCTTGCGATTGATGATCTCGGGTTCCAGGCCGGTGATGCTTTCGCCGTGCAGCTCGATTTGCCCGGACGTCACGCCGAAGCGGCCGCTGATCAGGTTGAAGAGTGTCGACTTGCCGGCGCCATTCGGGCCGATGACGGCGTGGCGCTCGCCAGCATTGATGCTCAGGTTGACGCCATTGATAATCGACGTGCGGCCGAAACTCTTGCGGACATCATGCAGTTGCAGGGCCGGGGCAGTCATCGCTAGACCGCTCCTTTCTGCTGCAATTCGACCGTCAGATTCTCCCACGCACGTCCCACCACTTTCTTGACGCCATAGACCAGCGCGATACCGATGCCGAATACGATCGCGGTTCCGATCCAGTATCGGGTCTGCAAGGGGTCGAGCATCAAGCCGAAATACGAGAAGGCCTTGCTGGACGTTTCCTTGGCCTCGAAGTGATAGATCATTTCGATCAATGCGAAAAATCCTGCCAGCAGGACCGCGCCGGCGATCGCGGCGATCGCATAGGACGGCACAAGGCGCTTGACCAGGCCGGCGTTCCATACCGGCTTGTGCAACGCGATCAGATTGGCAATGCCGCCCGGCGAGAACATGATGATCACCAGGAAGAACAAGCCGAAATACAGCAACCAGGCTTGCGTGTAGTTGGACAGCGCCGATTGCAGCAGTGTGACCAGGACGGCGCCGATGATCGGGCCCCAGAAATGGCCGATGCCACCGATGAATGCCATCAGCACGACGTTGCCGGAGGCCACCAGGCCGAGCGTTTCGGCCGTGACGATTTCGTAGTTGATCGCCGCAAGGCCGCCGCCGATGCCGGCAAAGAAGCTGGCCAGCGCCATCATCAGCCAGCGCACGCGCGTGGGGTTGTAGCCGACGAATTTGGCGCGCTCCGGATTGTCGCGCACGGCGTTGGCCATGCGCCCGAGCGGCGTGCGCGTCAGCGCGAACATCAGGATCATCGTAACCAGGCACCATCCCGCGATAAGGTAATAGACCTGGATTTGCGGGCCGTAACTGACTCCGAGAAACGCCTTGCCCACGGCACGGTTGGTCGCGATGCCGCCTTCGCCGCCAAAAAAAGTGGTGAACATCAATGCGCTCGCGGCCACCATTTCGGCAATGCCGAGCGAAATCATGGCGAACGGTGTTCCGGCGCGTCGTGTCGTCACGAAACCGAGCAGAAGGCCGAATACGAGACCGGCCAAACCGCCGATCAGCGGCACGAGCGTGACCGGAAACCAGATTTTCCCCGCGCCGATCAGGTTCAGGGCGTGCGCACAGAAGAACGCACCGAGTCCGAAGTAAACCGCGTGCCCGAAAGACAGCAGCCCGGTCTGCCCGAGCAGCATGTTGTAGGACAGCGCAAAGATGACGGCGATGCCCATCTGCGACAGCATCGACAGCGCGAAGCTCTGCGAGAAAATGTGGGGCAGTATCGCGAAAGCCAGCGCGACCGCCACCCAGAATACGATCCTGTGCGTGGTCAGCACCCGCGTCATGCCGGCGCTCCCCGGTAAATGCGAGACATCCATGTCGGCTCGCACATCATCCCTCCCGCGTACCCATGAGGCCGCGCGGGCGCACGATCAGCATCAGCACCATCAGCAGATAAGGCAGCACCGGAGCGGTTTGCGAGATCGTGATCGACCAGAAGCCGTGCCACAACGACGTCGGTTCGATGTGGATGCCGGCTTTGGCGAGAACATCGAGCATCGAATAGTCGAGCGCGACGGAAAACGTTTGCAGCGCGCCGATGATCAGCGACGCGAGAAAAGCGCCGCCGAGCGAGCCCATGCCGCCGAACACGACGACGACGAACACGATGCTCCCGACGGCGGTCGCCATCCCGGGCTCGGTAATGAACGCATTGCCGCCGATTACACCGGCGAGCCCGGCCAGCGCGGTGCCGCCCGCGAACACCAGCATGAACACGCGCGGCACGTTATGTCCGAGGGACTCCACCATGTCCGGATGGGTGAGCGAAGCCTGGATCACCAGGCCGATGCGGGTTCTCGTCAGCACCAGATACAAGGCCAGCAGCATGCCGACCGAGACCAGCATCA
>JANXPQ010000289.1 GCA_025357235.1 Betaproteobacteria bacterium | reverse complement strand
GGCAATGTCGTCGACCTTGCGGTCGGTGTCATCATTGGCGGCGCATTCGGCAAGATCGTCGATTCCGTGGTGAACGACCTGATCATGCCGCTGATCGGCAAAGTGACAGGGGGGCTGGATTTCAGCAACTATTACATTGCGCTGAATAGCCAGCCGGCGGGGCTGCCTCTTGCAGAAGCGAGGAAAGCCGGGGCGGTGTTCGCCTACGGCAATTTCATCACGGTCCTGATCTATTTCATCATTCTCGCCTTCATCATTTTCATGATGATCAAGCAGATGAACAAGCTCAAGAAAGAGGCCCCCGCCGAACCGCCGCCGATGCCTGAAGACGTATTGTTGTTGCGACAGATCCGCGACAGCCTTAGAAAGTAGTCCCGCCGGGCCGGCGGCTTGCGCTGGCGCCGGCCGGTTATTTGCCCGGGAAAGACTGCACGTCGGAAAACCCCAGCGCGCCTTTGATCGGGCTGTTCTGCACCGGACGGATGCCGGCATTGTCCAATCGCCATTTATCCATGTACTGGCCGGGCTTGAGTAATTTCACGCCCGACTGCGCCAGATAGTCTTCGTCCGCCGCATCGGAAAAAGGCCAGGGCATGCCAGCTTCGAATGGCTGCCACAGGCCGTCCCAGTGGATCGGGATATGGGCTTTGGGCTTGATTACCGGCACCACCAGTTGCGCGACCGGCAGGCCGCCGGTGCCGATCCATAGATCCACCGACTCCAGGCCCGCATCGCGCATCGCCTTCTTGAGATTTTCGATGGGCGCGCCGTAGTCCACGCCCTTGATCACGATCGGCACATCCAGGTCCACCGCGCTCGCCGAGTTCTGGTAGAACCAACTGTAGCGGCCCTGCGGCCCGTCGATGGTGAACAGAAATCCGCGATTGCCGCCGCCGTTCGGAAAGTCCTCCGCCACGCCGGCTTTCAGGCCGCCGGTCGCCGGATCCTGGCGCGGAATATCTTCGAGCTCGACCGGATCGTGCTGCTCCCAGTTCTTGGCCGGATCCCCGCTGTGGTTCCAACGCACCACGCGCATCGTCACGCCTTCGGCGATGTCAATTTTTTCCAAGCCGTAAACCGGCCTGCAACGTTCGGCCGGCAGGTTTTCCGCCATGACTTCGAAACAGGTGGTCTGCGAGCCGATGATCGGGGCGCCGGTCAGGCGCGACCAGGTTGCCGTATCGAAGGAATGGTCCCAGTGGCTATGGCCGGTGAGCAGCAGATTGATCTTGTCAGCGCCGCCGATCGCGTCGAGCACGCGAGATACCGCGGCGACGTCCGGCTTCCAGGGCCTTTTCGTGTAGGCATAACCTCCGCCGCCGCCGTGAAATTCGCTCTCCGGTATGCGGGTGATGTAACCGTCCGTCAGCACGCCGAGCGACCCCATCTGGTAGTGGATGTTGGCGATCGACATCCAGGTGATGTCGACGTGGTCCGGGCCCGCCGCATTTCCCTGCGGCACAAATGCCACGGTTACCAGTGCAACGATCGTTGCGCTCAGTTTTTTTCTCATCACCACTCCCTAAGATCTTCTTTAGATGTTTATACCCGCCTGGCTTCGACCAGGTGCTTTTTCCAGAACTCCGCATTGATGCTGTCGGTGCGTACCTTGCCGCCGCTCGACGGCGCATGGATGAAGCGCCCCTTGCCGAGATACATGCCGACGTGGGACGTTTTCTTGCCTTCCTGATCGAAGAACAGCAGGTCGCCTTCGCGCATGCTGCGCACCGATACCAGCATCGACATGCGGCGTTGCGACTGCGTGTCGCGCGGCATGGAAATGCCGACACGGCCGTAACTGTATTTCACCAGACCGCTGCAATCGAATCCCTCCGGTGTGTCGCCGGCGAACCTGTACGGTTTGCCGAGCATTTCCTTCGCATAATCGATGGCTTTGGATGCGGTTTCGTTGCTGGCGCGGACCGTCGTCGGTTCGGGGAATGGCGGCGATCCGGAACAGCCGGCCAGCAACGCCATCGCGGCCAGCGATATCGCCAGCCAAAGGCGGGTCATCGCGCTTTCTCCACGCCGCACCAGCGCGCCATGAACAAAGCCAGAACCTGCGCTACACGCAGCGTGCTTTCGATCGAAACCGACTCGTCTATGCCATGGATGTTCTGTGCCTCGGGGCCATAGCAGGTTGCCGGAATGCCGCCATAAAGATTGAAAGAGCGGGCATCGGTGGTTGCGGAACTGACAAACCATTCCGCATCCTTGTTCATCACCTGCGAATGGGCTGCGGCAAGCGCAGCCAGCAGCGGTTCCGTGCCATCGAGCACAAAGCCCTCGGCCTGGAAGCCGGCATAGCGCACACGATGCGTGATGCCCGCAAGGGCCGGGTCCCGCTTCGCCGTTTCGGCGAGGCATGCTTCGATTGCCGCGCGCGCCTGCGCGGGGGAAACGCCAGGATAAAAACCGCAACGCAGGCCCATGACGCAACGCGTGGGCACCGACGAGGCCCATTCGCCGCCGTCGATCTTTCCCAGATTGAACCGGATGGGGTGCTCGAGATGCGCAAAAGCGGAATGGCGGTTGCCGGACTCGTTCCATTCCTCTTCGAGCGACTGCAATGCGCGCCACAACGCAAACGCGGCCTCGATCGCGTTGATGCCTTGTGCTGCGTTGAGCACATGTGCCGGCTTGCCGAACACCTCGACGGACAGCCACATGACCCCGACCTGGGCCTTCAGGATGCTGTGGCCGAACGGTTCCGGGATGATGGCCGCATCCGCCTTGTAGCCTCGGTGCAGGCAGGCGAGCGCGCCGTTGCCGGTGCATTCTTCTTCGACGACCGACTGCATGAACACCGGTGCAGCGGGTTGCAGCCCGAGCGACTTCAACGCACGGAACGCAGTCACGTACGCGGCAATGCCGGCCTTCATGTCGCCGCTGCCGCGGCCGTACAGCCGGCCGTCTCGCACAACCGGATCGAACGGCGGGCGCGACCATAACTCTTCCGCGCCGATCGGCACGACGTCGATGTGACCGTTCAGGATCAGGGAGCGTCCTGCGGGCTTCGCGGGATGATGGATGGCGACGACGTTGTCGTGGCGCTCCCACTGTCCGACCGAAGGGGAATAGCCCGGCAGGTCCTTCAGGTCCGCGTCGCGCACTTCGAAGCGCTCGGTCGCGAGTCCCATGCCGCGAAAAAGCCCTTCGAGGAAATCTTGTGCACCTGCTTCATTGCCGTTCAGCGAAGGAAAACGCACCAGCGTCGTGGCCAGGTCGATCATGTCCTGTTGCAGGTTTTCGACTGCAGCGAGGATGTCGGATTCGAGGACGGAATCGCTGGTTTCGGGAGCGTTCACGGGACTGTTCAAGATGAAAAAAATCAGCATCAAGGATAGCAGAAGGGCAACGGCGTAAGGCAGTGGGCTGCGCAGCGGCAGTGCCGGCGAACCTGTCCCAATATCGACCGCCGACAAGGTAAAGTCCGGATTGGCTTCAGCCAGGTTCTGTCAATGCGGGCAATTACGTGGCCTGCCCCGGTTGCCGCCAACAACGAATCCCGAGCCGCCGGCGCAACGCGCGCCCGGACGCGAAACAGAGAATTGTCTGCCAACGATGAATTGCAAAACAATCACACGGGTTTGCGTTGCAACCCTGACGGTCACTGTTGCATCCGCCGGCAGCGTGGCCGCTCCCGGCGACGTGCTGACCCAGGGCTACAACGCCTACCGCACCGGCGCGCAATTGGAAGAAAAGATCCTCAACGTCGGCAACGTCAGGCCTGCGACCTTCGGCAAGGTGGCCGGCCTGCCGGTGGACGGCTACGTCCACGCTCAGCCTCTGGTCGCCAACGGCCTGCAAATGGAAGGCAAGCCAGCCATCGACGTGGTTTATGTCGCGACCGGGAACAATTCGGTATTCGCCTTCGATGTCACCGAAAACCGCAATCGGCTGCTGTGGAAACGGCATCTGACGGCTGCGCCGGCGGATGGCGAAAGGCGTGACATCGGCATCGTGAGCACGCCGGTCATTGACCGCGAATCCGCAACCCTATTCGTCGTGACCGGCGCCATCGAGGAAAAGAAGGGCCGCTACTTGCTGCATGCGCTCGACCTGCGCGATGGCGGCGAAAGGGACGGCGGTCCGATCCGGGTCGAAGGCAGCGTGGAGGTCGATGGCCAGCGGGTTGCTTTCCAGCCGACCGACAGAAGAATCGCGGTACAGCGCGCGGCGCTGGCCTTGGCAAACGGCAAAGTCATCGTCGCGTTCGGCGGCGATTATTTCGAAGGTTGGGTGTTCTCCTATCAAGCGGCCGACCTGCGCCGGCCGCCATCGACGTTTTGCACCACCTGTGTGAGCCGCATCCGCTCGATCTCCGGGGCCGATTACCTGTCGGCGGAATGCACCTTCATCGGCCCCGCCGGCGGTATCTGGCAATCCGGTCGCGGCCCGGTCGTCGACGACCGCGGCATGGTCTATTTCTTCACCGGCAACAAGGCGCATATCGTCAAACAGGGATGCCTGATTCCGCAAGGCAGCAATGCTTGCGCCCAGTGCGCCGTGCCCGGCGGCTGTCCCTGCAAAGGCGTGGGTCAGGAGAAGGTATGCCGGGGGCCCGACACCTGCGTTGCCAACCAGTCGCAGGATCGCCGCTCGTTCGATACGCATGAAGCATTGGTCAAGCTCGATCCCGCCGACGACTTGAAAGTCATCGGCTGGTTCCGGCCTGACAACTGGAACG
This sequence comes from Betaproteobacteria bacterium, assembly GCA_025357235.1. Taxonomy (GTDB): domain Bacteria; phylum Pseudomonadota; class Gammaproteobacteria; order Burkholderiales; family JACQAP01; genus JACQAP01. The sequence goes on along the minus strand of JANXPQ010000289.1, from coordinate 8,134 downwards.
CCAAAGGCATTCACGGGCTGGAGTTCAACGACCTCGATCTCGGCGGCTCCGGCCCGCTGCTGATTCCCGGGACTGCGCGCCTGATCGGCGGCGGCAAAGAAGGCGTGCTATACGTACTTGATGCGGACCTGTCACAGAATCGCCCGGCGCCGCTGCAAAGTTTCGCCATCGCCCCCGTCCCGAATCCTCCGCTGCAGTATTACCGGCACATTCTCGGCGGGCCTGTGCTCTGGCAGCGATCGACGGACCCGGATGGCTCCAGGCTGTTCGTCTGGCGCATGAACGACGCGTTGCGCAGCTACCGGATCACCGATCACTTCAGGGATTGCAACCGGCAGGATGTCCAACCGACTGGCACGGAAAACTGCCGCAGCGTCGCGGCCAGCAAGGAGCGGATCGACCACCATCCCGGCGGGATACTTTCGATCTCCGCTGACGGCGAGAAGGCAGACTCGGGGATTGTCTGGGCCTATACCAGTTCAGTCGGCAATGGCCCCGGCAAACTGATGGCATTCAGCGCGCTGCCAGCATCCTTCGCGCCGGACCGGCTGGAACAAATCTGGGACAGCGACGCATGCGAAGGCGATGCCATTGACGTCGGCTCCACGTTCGCCGCGCCCACGGTCTCGAACGGACGGGTCTACGTTGCCACTGGCGCCGATCGTGTCGACGTGTACGGACTGATGCCGGAACGCGCGTGCAGCGCCGCGCAGCAACCGGAGGTCACGGCCCCCCTGAATAATTTCTGACAAGCGTCGCGACGATCAGCGAGGTCTAGCGAATATCACGCTGCACAAGGCTCATCGTTTGGACAGTCTGACGTTTGATATGAACGGAATGCGGAAGCAGCCAAAAGCGGCTGCAGTGGTTCTGCTCGATGGAAGGGTTAGGTTTCCTCGTGCTGGAGAGCATTCTCGATGCGACGGTCCGGGATCAGCCAGAGGAGCGCCGCCAATACGTAGAGAGCCAGCGCCAGCCATTGCACCCAGAACGCGGAAGCGATGGCAGCCAGGTACAGCAACGGGGAGAGCTTGCCCTTCCAGTCACCGCCGATCGCGGATTTGAGCACCGAAGCCGGGCCTTCGGACGCGATGATTGTTTGCTGCAGCACCCAATAGGCTACGGCTGCCATCAGCAGCACCACCCCGTAGAGGGCGGACGGCATGGAAGCGAAGTGGTTCTCGCCCATCCAACCAGTTGCGAAGGGGAAGAGCGAAAGCCAGAACAGCAAGTGAAGGTTCGCCCATAAGACCGAACCCGAGACCTTCACGCAGGCGTGGAGCATATGGTGATGGTTGTTCCAGTAGATGCCGACATAGACGAAGCTCAGCACGTAGCTCAGGAAGACCGGGACCAGGGGCAGCAGTGCCTCAAGAGAGTCACCGTGAGGCACCTTCATCTCGAGCACCATGATGGTGATGATGATTGCGATGACGCCATCACTGAATGCTTCCAGCCGACCCTTACCCATGCAACCTCCACGCGTGCCAACGCGAATCACTGAAATTATTCATATCGCGATCGAAAGCGTTCTGCGTGATTCACGGTTTGGATTCGCCTTCCCACTCTTTCTCCTGTAAAGCCCGCCACTGAATCTTGCCGGTGCCGGAGCGGGGGAGGGCGTCGGTGAAATCCACCAGGCGCGGCACCTTGTAGGCGGCCATGTGCAGGCGTGACCAGTCCATGATGTCGGCGGCGCTGACCTGGCCTTTGCGCTCGTCTTTCAATACCACCACCGCCTTGACGGTTTCGCCGCGGCGGGTGTCGGGCGACGAGATGATCGCGACTTCCCTGATGTCGGGATGTTTGTAGAGCGTGGCCTCGACCTCGGCCGGCCAGACTTTGAAACCGGAGGCGTTGATCATGCGCTTCAGGCGATCGGCGATGTAGTAATAGCCGTCTTCGTCATAACGGCCGAGGTCGCCGGTGCGCATGAATTTCTTGCCGCCGATTTCGATGAACACCGCCTCGTTCGCATCCGGCCGGTGCCAGTAGCCGAGCATGACCTGCGGGCCATGCACCACGATTTCGCCCTGCTCGTTCGGCCCGAGTACGGCCAGGGTTTCCGGATTGATCACCAACGATTCGGTGTCGAACGTGGGGAAGCCCAGGCATTGCTTGCGCGCCTTGTGCGAAGGATTCATGTGCGTCTGCGAAATGGTCTCCGTCATTCCGTAGGCTTCCATGTAGTCGATGCCGCACAGTTCGAAGAGCTTTTGCGCCACGGCTTCCGGCATCGAAGCGCCTCCGCCGAAAATATTGGTCAGCGATGACAGGTCGCGGCCCGCCGTCGCCGGATGCGCCAGCAGGTCCACCACCATGGTGGGGACGTTTGCCCAATGGGTGCAGCCATAGCGCTCGATCATGTACCCGGCTGCGTCCGCATTCCAGCGCGGCAGGATCGCAATCGTGGCGCCCGCATACAGCGGGGCGTTCATGCTGTGCTGCATGCCGGTGACGTGAAACAACGGCGCCGTTGCCAGCGCGACGGAATCCGCATTGAACCCTTCCCACAGCGCCGCACCGACGAGCGTATGCATGATCGTGCGATGGGTGTGCATGCAGCCTTTGGAAGTGCCGGTCGTGCCGGATGTATAGAGAATGGCAGCGAGATCGTCCGCCTGCGCAGCCACAGGCAGGGGCTTGTAGTCCGCGGCGAGTGCGTCGGCCCAGGAGACTGCGCCCGGATCGGAAACGGCCTTGCGCGGCGCACGCACGAACTCGGGAACGTCAAGTGTCGTCTGCTCGGCCAGATAATCGGAATAGGTCGCGACGATGGCGTGCTTCGCCTGCTTGCCCAGCAGCGGCGTGATCTGCGGATACAGGTCCTGCGCGACCAGCGCGACGGACGCCCCGGCGTCTTCGAAATAGTGCACGAGTTCGTCGGTCACATGCATCGGACTGACCGGCAGCACGGCGGCGTCCGCACGCAGGATGGCGTAATAGGCAATGATGAACTGCGGCGAGTTCTGCATTTGCAGGATGACGCGGTCGCCCTTGCGAACGCCGCAGCGGTTCTGCAGGAAACCCGCCATGAGGTCGACCTGGCGGTGCAGTTCCCGATACGACAGTTTGGCTTCGTAGAAAATTACCGCCGTCTTGCCGGGATAGCGCTGGCTGGAGACTTCCAGGTTGAAATGCAGCGTCGTGGACGGGACGGTGAGATGCCGCGGGAGGTGTTTGGGCCAGTGCTCGAAATGCTTCGGTTCCATCGTTTCGTTTCAGGTTGAAATTTTTTTGTTTTCGGTTTCCTGCAGCAAGCGCCACTGCACCTTGCCGGTGGCCGACTTCGGCAGGGTATCCACGAACTCGATCACGCGCGGCACCTTGTAGGCCGCCATTTTCTCGCGCGACCAGGCGATGATGTCTTCGGGTGCGACCTTGCCGCGGCTCGTTTCCTTGAGCACGACAACCGCTTTCACGGTCTCGCCGCGCCGCGGGTCCTGGGTGCCGATTACGCAGGCTTCGCGTACGTCGGCGTGATGATAGAGCATGGCCTCCACTTCAGCCGGCCAGACCTTGTAGCCGGAGGCATTGATCATGCGCTTCAACCGGTCGACGATGAAAAAATAACCGTCCTCGTCGCGATAACCCAGGTCGCCCGTGCGGAAAAAGGATTTGCCGCCGATGTCGACGAACGACGCAGCGGTGGCTTCCGGTTTCTTCCAGTAGCCGAGAAAAATCTGCGGACCGCGGGAAACGATTTCACCGGTCTCGCGAATGCCGAGCACGGCCAGCGTATCGGGGTCGATGACCAGCGATTCCGTCGCGCAGATCGGGATGCCCAGGCATTGCTTTTTCGCTCGCTGCGGCGGATTGATGTGCGTGGGCGCGATGGTCTCCGACAGTCCGTAGCCTTCGATGTAGGTCAGACCGGTCAGATCGTGCAGCCGCTGCGCGACGGCTTCCGGCATGGCGGCGCCGCCGCCGCCGATATGCTTCATGCTGGAAATGTCGTAGTTGCCGAGGTTCGGGTTCGACAGGAAGTCGATTGCCATGGTGGCGATGTTGGTCCAGCCCTCGATCTTGTGGTGCTGGATCAGTTCGCCCGCCGTGTCGCGGTCCCAGCGCGTCATGAGCACGATCGTTCCGCCGAAGTAAATCGGCTGGTTCATGCTGCATTGCATGCCGGTGACGTGGAACAGCGGCATGGAACCGAGAATGACGGTTTCCGGCTGCATGTCCACCCATGCGCCACCCGCCACGGTCGTGCTCATCACCGTGCGGTGCGTGTGGATGCAGCCCTTCGGTTTGCCGGTCGTGCCCGAGGTGTAGGGCATAACGCACAGGTCGTCCGGGCCGGCCTGATGCACGGCGGGTTCCAGCTTTTCGGCGAGCGCGTCCTGCCATGCGGTTACCCCCGGTTCGCGCAACGATTGACGCGCCGCAGCCACCACCTCGGGGACCTTGAGATCGGTCGGCTGCGTCTGATAGTCGGAGTAGGCGGCGACAACGACGTGCTGCAGGCCTTCGCCGAGCCGCAAACCCTCTTCAAGCAGCGGGCGCACCTGGCCGAGCAATTCCTGGCCGGTAATCGCGACGACGGCATCGCTGTCGGCCACGTAGTGCCGCAATTCTTCCGTCAGGTTCATGGGATTGACCGGCACGACCATCGCATCGGCGCGCAGGATGGCGTAGAAAGCGATCATGAATTGCGGGCTGTTCTGCATGAACAGCAGTACACGGTCGCTGCGCTTGACGCCGGCGCGCCGCTGCAGGAAACCGGCCAGTGCATCTACGTCGCGCTTGAACTGCCGGTAGGTTAGCGGCGTCCCGTAGTAGAACACCGCGGTCTTGTCCGGAAAACGCGCGGCGGTGGCCTCGAGATTGCCGTAGAGGCTCGTGTCCGGCAGCGCCATTTCCCGTGGCAGTCCCGCCGGCCAGAATCGAAAGTGATCGGGTTCCAAGTGTTGCTCTCCTCGTGCCGCATCGTGGCAGCGGCCTCTTCTTGTCGTCGGACCTGCTTCGGCAGACCGTCGCGGGCCGGGGCGCCGCGCCCGGCTATGTTGGACATGCTTGCCGCCGAGGTCAACGCCTCGGCTTTGACCAAGCTCAAATTCGTGAACCACGGATACCCTCGCAAAGCGAGGAGTACCCTTCGAGGACACGGAGGACGCGGTTCAAGATTTGGGTTAGATGGAGCGCATTGCGCTGCAGCGAAAGCCGGCCCGACCCAGCCGCAAGTTTACCGGCCGCAGCCGTTGTGCCAGAATCCAGTGCGCATCTTGGTACGGCGCATCCCACAACGGGGAGGGCTTGGAGTTGGCAAGCACGGTGGGCGAAGAAAAAATGGACAATGCCGCGCCGGGGAGCGGGCCTCGCGGCGAACCGTTGCTGCGCGTTTCCGGACTGACTGTGCGTTTCGGTGGCATCGTCGCATTGGAGGACGTGTCCTTCGACGTCACCGCGGGCCAGATCGCCGGCGTGATCGGCCCCAACGGGGCCGGCAAGACCACGCTGTTCAACTGCCTGTCGCGCCTCTATCCGTTCCAGGGCGGCCGCATTTCCTGCCAGGGGCGTTCACTGTCCGAGGTGCCACGCCACCGGATTGCCGAACTCGGCATCGGCCGCACCTTCCAGAATCTCGCGTTGTTTCGCAGCATGAGCGTCATCCAGAACATCATGGTCGGCGCCCACAGCTGGACGCGCGGCGGTTTCCTCGCCAACGCATTGCGTTTGCCGATCGCAGCACGTGAAGAGGTGCGCGTGTCCAGCCAGGCCCGTGACCTTCTTGAGTTGCTGGATCTGCAGGCGGTCGCACACAGCCCGGTGGCGGACTTGCCGTTCGGCACGCAGAAGCGCGTGGAGCTTGGCCGCGCACTGGCAAGCAGGCCGAAGCTGCTGGTGCTCGACGAGCCGGCCGGCGGCCTGAATCATGAAGAGGTCGAGTCGCTTGCCGCGCTCATCCGGCGCATCCGCGACCAGCTCGGCGCCACAGTGCTGTTGGTGGAGCATCACATGGGCCTGGTGATGCAGCTTTCCGACAAGGTCGTGGCGCTCAACTTCGGGAAAAAGATTGCCGAGGGAATGCCCTCCGATGTCCAGCGCAACCCGGATGTGATCCGCGCCTATCTCGGGAAGGGCACTTGACGGCATTGCTGGAAGTCGCCGATCTGAGTGCCGGCTACAACGCGGCGGACGTCCTGCGCGGTGTGACGTTCACGGTGGAGCAGGGCGGCATTACGGCGATTCTCGGCGCCAACGGCGCCGGCAAGACCACGCTGCTTCGCGCCGTCAGCGGCATGTTGAGGCGGCGCGGTTCGATCCGCTTCGACGGACGACCGATCGAAAAAACGGCCACCGAAGACATCGCGCGCCTCGGCGTCGCGCATGTGCCCGACGGACGCGGGACCTTCCTCGACCTCACCACCGAGGAAAATCTGCGCATCGGCGCTTACACGCGCAAGGACCGGCGCGCGGTGGCGCAGGACCTGGAACGGATGTTCACTTATTTTCCGCGGCTCAAGGAGCGCCGGCACCAGCAAGCCGGCACGCTTTCCGGGGGCGAACAGCAGATGCTCGCCGTGTCGCGTGCATTGATGCTGCGCCCGCGGCTGCTGTTGCTGGATGAACCGTCGTTCGGTCTGGCGCCGCTGGTCGTGCAGGACATCTTCGGCATCATGCGCGCCATCAATGCCGAAGAAGGCGTCAGCGTCCTGCTGGTCGAGCAGAACGCGGGACTGGCCCTCGATCTCGCTGATAACGCCTACGTGCTGGAGACCGGACAGGTTGTCATGTCCGGCACCACCGACGAGGTGCGATCCGACGAGGCCGTGCGGCGCGCCTACCTGGGTTACTGAGACTTTTCGGGGAGACGGATGGAAGCATTTCTGCATCAGGTGTTTTCGGGGCTGGCAAACGGCGGCATTTACGCAAGCCTGGCGCTGGCATTGGTGATGATTTACCAGTCCACCAATCACATCAATTTCGCGCAGGGCGAAATGGCGATGTTCTCGACCTACCTGGCGTGGAGCATGATCAACGGCGGCATACCCTATTGGTGGGCGTTCCTGCTCACCGTGCTGATCTCTTTCGTCGCCGGGGTTGTAATCGAACGCATCATCATCCGGCCGGTGGAACACGCGTCGGTACTTTCGATCATCACGGTATTCGTTGCGCTGCTGGTCATTTTCAACAGCGTGGCCGGATGGATTTTCACTTACACCATCAAGACCTTTCCCAGCCCGTTTCCGGAACAGCCGCTGTTCGGAAATCGCTACATTTCTTCGCACGAACTGGGTTCGACCGGCATCACGCTGATGGTCCTGGTAGCTCTGTACCTGTTCTTCCGCTTCACGCCACTGGGCCTCGCGATGCGGGCGGCGGCGCAGAACCCACTTTCCAGCCGGCTCGTGGGCATCCGCGTGGGCTGGATGCTGGCGCTGGGCTGGGGCCTTGCGGCGGCGGTGGGTGCGGTGGCCGGCATGCTTGTCGCGCCCATCGTTTACCTCGAACCCAACATGATGTCGGGCGTTCTGTTATACGCATTCGCCGCAGCACTGGTGGGTGGCATCGACAACCCGTTCGGAGCGGTGGTGGGCGGTTTCACCGTGGGGGTTCTGGAGAATCTTCTGGGCGCCTATGTGATCGGTACCGAACTGAAGCTGACCGTGGCACTGGTGCTGATCATCGGCGTGCTGCTGTTTAAGCCGACCGGCATGTTCGGCAAAGTGTTCGTATCGAGGGTGTGAGAAATTAGGGGCGAGGGTCGCCCCACAAGGGGATACCGGTCTTCGACCATAAGAGGCGAGGGGGACAGAGCGGGAGCTGCGCAATTGCGATATTCACGGTATTCACGACATTCACGAACCTCATGAACAATGCAGTTACCACTGCCGAAGTGCTGATTCCCCGCTGGGCGGGAATATCGCTGCGCGCCTGGAAGGCGATCGGCCTGGCAGCGTTGCTCGCGGGTGCAGTGGCATTGCCGTTCCTGGTCAGCAACTACCGCATATTCCAGTTCAACCTGGTGCTGATCTACGCAATCGTGCTGCTGGGATTGAACATCCTGACCGGCTACAACGGCCAGATTTCCCTCGGGCACGGCGCCTTTTACGCCATCGGCGCTTATGTCGCGGCGATCCTGATGGACCATTTCGGCTGGCCCTACTGGGCGACTCTGCCGATTGCCGGG
>JANXPQ010000509.1 GCA_025357235.1 Betaproteobacteria bacterium | reverse complement strand
ATCTTGCCTATCTTCGACTGCCATTCGCGCGGGCCGGTCTGGTGAACCGAGGTGCCGTTGACATCGACCGCAACCGTGACCGGCATGTCCTTCACGTCGAATTCGTAAATCGCTTCCATGCCGAGGTCGGCAAACGCAACTACGCGCGAAGACTTGATTGCCTTCGACACCAGGTAGGCAGCGCCGCCGACTGCCATGAGGTAGACCGCTCTGTGCTTGCGGATCGCCTCGATTGCCGTCGGCCCGCGTTCGGCCTTGCCGATCATGCCGAGCAATCCGGTTTTGGAAAGCATGATCTCGGTGAATTTGTCCATGCGCGTGGCGGTCGTCGGCCCGGCGGGCCCGACTGCTTCGTCGCGCACCGCATCGACCGGTCCGACGTAGTAAATGAACCGGTTCCTGAAATCGACCCCCGCAGGAAGTGCCTCGCCCTTTGCCAGCAGATCCTGGATACGCTTGTGCGCCGCGTCCCTACCGGTCAGTATTTTGCCGTTCAACAACAGTGTCTCGCCGGGCTTCCAGCCGGCAATTTCTTCGCGCGTGACTTTGGCCAGGTCAACCCGGCACGAAGACGGCGACGGCGCCCAATGCACATCGGGCCAGCGATCCAGGCTCGGCGGATCGAGCCGCGCCGCGCCGCTGCCATCCAGCGTGAAGTGCGCGTGGCGCGTTGCCGCACAATTTGGAATCATCGCAACCGGAAGCGAAGCGGCGTGCGTCGGATAGTCGAGGATCTTCACGTCGAGTACCGTAGTCAATCCGCCCAGCCCCTGCGCGCCGATGCCCAGCGCATTGACCTTGTCGCAGAGTTCGACACGCAATTCCTCGATCCGGTTCTGCGGACCGCGCCGCTTCAGTTCGTGCATGTCGATCGGGTCCATCAGCGATTCCTTGGCGAGCACCATGGCTTTTTCCGCCGTACCCCCGATGCCGATGCCGAGCATGCCGGGTGGACACCAGCCCGCGCCCATGGTGGGCACCGTTTTCATGACCCAATCCACGATGCTGTCCGAGGGATTGAGCATCACAAACTTGGATTTGTTCTCCGAACCGCCGCCTTTGGCCGCAATCTTGACGTCGACCGTATTGCCGGGTACGACTTCCATGTGAATGACGGCCGGCGTATTGTCCCTGGTGTTCTTGCGGGCACCGGCCGGATCGGAAAGAATCGACGCTCGCAGCTTGTTGTCCGGATGCAGGTACGCCCGGCGCACGCCTTCGTTGACCATGTCGGCCACGCTCATGGTCGCGCCTTCCCAGCGCACGTCCATGCCGATGCTCAGAAAGGCGACGACAATTCCGGTGTCCTGGCAGATGGGCCGCTTGCCTTCCGCGCACATGCGCGAGTTCGTCAGGATCTGCGCGATCGCGTCGCGCGCCGCCGGCGACTGCTCGATGCGATACGCCTCCCCCAGGGCCTCGATGTAGTCCATCGAGTGGTAGTAGGAGATGTACTGCAGGGCGTCGGCGACGCTTTCGATCAGGTCGTCCTGGCGAATGACGGTCATGGTGCGGATGGGTGAAATGCGGTGTTTTCAGTGAGCGGCGCGAGGCGCCGTCGCTATACGATCAGTATACGCCATGACCAGTGCGGAGACCACGAAAGTCAGGTGAATCGGCACCTGCCACTTGATGGTTTCCTGGGCCATGTGTCGCGCATTGATGAACGTCGTGAGCAGGTGGATCGACGAGATGCCGGTCAGCGCCATGGCGAGTTTGACCTTGAGTACGCCGGCAGTCACGTGGGAGAGCCATTCGGGCTCGTTTTGCTGTTACCCGAATCCATGAAAATTTCGCGCCGTATCCGAATTGACGGCGAATTTTACACCACGCAGAAAGCCGTTCCGGACGCCGGGGTAGTGTGCGGGACTTCTCGCTATAATCCTTGGAAAGGATTTCCCACCTGCCGCCGAACAACAGAATAATTGGGGAGGATGTAGATGAGTTCGATCGAATCGATCCTGAACGAAAACAGGGTGTTCCCGCCAGCCGCGGATTTCGTCAGGCAGGCGAATGTTTCCGGCATGCCCGCCTACCAGGCCTTGTGCGCTGAAGCCGAAAAGGACTACGAAGGTTTCTGGGCGCGCCTGGCAAGGGAAAACATCCTGTGGCAAAAACCCTTTACCAGGGTTCTGGACGACAGCAAGGCCCCGTTCTTCAAGTGGTTCGGCGACGGCGAATTGAATGTTTCCTATAACTGCCTGGACCGCCACCTCAACAGCCAGCCGAACAAGATCGCGATCATTTTCGAAGCCGACGACGGCGCGGTCACCAAGATCACTTACAAGCAACTGTACCACCGGGTCTGCCAGTTTGCCAACGGGCTCAAGTCCCTTGGCGTCAAAACCGGCGATCGCGTCATTATCTACATGCCGATGTCGATCGAAGCCGTCATCGCCATGCAGGCCTGCGCGCGCATCGGCGCGACACACTCGGTCGTGTTCGGCGGCTTTTCGGCCAAGAGCCTTCACGAGCGGATCATCGATGCGGGCGCTACCGCCGTCATCACCGCGGATGGCCAAATGCGCGGGGGCAAGGAAATTGCACTTAAACCCGCGATAGACGAAGCCCTGGCGCTGGGCGGATGCGAAGGCGTCAGGAATGTCGTGGTTTACAAGCGCACCGGCAGCGCAACCAAGATGGAGCCGCCGCGCGACATCTGGTGGCACGACCTGGTGCAGAACCAGCCCGATGTTTGTGAACCGGTCTGGGTAAACGCCGAACATCCGTTGTTCATTCTCTACACGTCCGGATCGACCGGCAAACCCAAAGGCGTCCAGCATTCAAGCGCCGGCTACCTGTTGCAGGCGATGCTGACGATGAAGTGGACGTTCGACTCCAAGCCGGCCGACGTGTTCTGGTGCACAGCGGACGTAGGCTGGGTAACCGGCCACACTTACATCACTTATGGCCCGCTCGCGGTCGGGGGCACGGAAATCGTGTTCGAAGGCGTGCCGACTTTCCCGGACGCGGGCCGATTCTGGAAAATCATCCAGGATCACGCGGTGACGGTGTTCTACACCGCACCCACGGCAATCCGCTCGCTGATCAAGGCGGGAGCCGAGTTGCCGAAGAAATACGACCTCAGCAGCTTGCGGCTGCTCGGCTCGGTCGGCGAACCGATCAATCCGGAAGCCTGGATGTGGTACTTCAGCACTGTCGGCGGCGGGCGTTGTCCCGTGGTCGATACCTGGTGGCAAACCGAAACGGGAGGGCACATGATCACGCCCCTGCCCGGTGCAACGCCGCTCAAGCCAGGGTCCTGCACGATGCCGCTGCCGGGCATTATCGCGGCGATTGTCGATGAGACCGGCCATGATGTGGAAAAAGGCAAAGGCGGCATCCTGGTCATCAAGAAGCCGTGGCCCTCGATGATCCGCAATATCTGGGGCGATCCGGAGCGCTACAAGAAAAGCTATTACCCGGATGATTTCAAAGGCAAGTACTACCTTGCCGGCGACGGTGCAAGCCGCGACCTCGACGGTTACTTCTGGATCATGGGCCGCATCGACGATGTGCTCAACGTGTCCGGGCACCGGCTGGGGACGATGGAAATCGAATCCGCGCTGGTGGCGAACACGAGACTGGTTGCCGAAGCCGCCGTGGTCGGCCGACCTGACGACCTTACCGGAGAAGCCGTCGTTGCGTTCGTCGTCACCAAGGGACCGCGCCCGACCGGGGACGACGCCAAGCGCATGGCGCAGGAGTTGCGCGACTGGGTCGGCAAGGAAATCGGCGCAATCGCGAAGCCGAAGGACATCCGCTTCGGCGACAACCTGCCGAAAACCCGCTCGGGCAAAATCATGCGCAGATTGCTGCGCTCGATCGCCAGGGGCGAGGAGATTACCCAGGATATTTCCACGCTTGAGAACCCGGCCATACTGGAGCAGTTGAAGAAAGGCATGTAATCAGCAGAAATTACCACTGCCGCATATGCGGAACTCCTTGTTTCTTTGACTTGAAAGAGGGTCTCAAGTATTCTTCGCGCCTTCCGCGAGCCATGGAATGCTCCGGCTAGCCGGAAAATGCGGAGAGGTGGATGAGCGGTTTAAGTCGCACGCCTGGAAAGCGTGTTTAGGTTAATAGCCTAACGAGGGTTCGAATCCCTCCCTCTCCGCCAATTAAAAAAAGACTCCATGCGGGTCTTTTTTAATTGGCGATGAGCGGAGGGCTCATTCGCATCCTCTGGTTCGACCACGAAGCACTGCTTCTTTGGACGACCTCTGGGCGGTGCTTGCGAGCCTGGCCTGAAAGTCCGGCGCCCTCTATGTGCGGCACCGAACAGAGCAAAACCGCGCATCGAAGTACGCTCCAAATCGCCGCCCACCGCGCATTCGCAGTCAACCGCCTTGTTCTTTTCCGGCATATTCAGCCCTCCCTTGTGGGGCGCAATCGTCATAGCGCTCACGCTGACGCACATCACCATTGCCGCCGTCACGATCTATCTGCACAGGTCACAGTGTCATCGCGCCCTGGTTCTTCATGCTCTGCCCAGCCATTTTTTCCGTTTCTGGCTATGGCTGACAACCGGCATGATCACCCGGCAATGGATCGCGGTACATCGAAAACATCACGCCAAATCCGAGACCATCGAAGATCCCCACAGTCCGCAGATACTGGGCATCCAGCGCGTGCTTTGGGGCGGGATGTTGCTGTACACGAAGGAGGCGAAGAACGCCGAAACGATAAGGCGTTATGGCGGCGGTGCCCCCTCGGATTGGATGGAGCGCCATCTGTATTCTGCATTCCCGGGCCTTGGCATTGTCCTGATGCCGTTAATCGACATCGCGCTGTTCGGCCTGTTCCCGGGTTTGCTGGTGTATGGGATACAAATGGCGTGGATTCCATTCCTGGCGGCGGGCGTAGTCAACGGGCTTGGGCACTATTCCGGCTATCGCTCCTATGCCTGCAACGACGCGAGCATGAATATCGTCCCGTGGGGAATCCTGATCGGCGGCGAGGAACTGCATAACAATCATCACGCGTTCGTGACGTCGGCGAAGCTGTCGAGGAAATGGTTCGAATTCGACATCGGCTGGATGTATATACGCGCGCTTGCCCTGTGCGGTCTTGCGAAGGTCAAGAGAGTCGCGCCCAGCCTGCACATGATCCCGGGCAAGTCTGTATGCGACCTTGACACCTTGCAGGCAATCATCACCCACCGGTACGAAGTACTCATGAAGTACAACCGGGCGGTGAAATACGCTTATGCGGAATACGCTGGACGAATCCATTCGCATGTCCCGCAGCATGCGCCACCCGAGCTTCGACTTCCTCATTGGAGGATGCCGTGGTTGCGGTGCAAGATCGCGCTCCGCCGCGAAGGACGCTTGAGCGCGCGGCTTAATACGCTTGACTCCATGGGGCACGAGTTGAGCGCGTTGTGGGAGTCCCGGGCGGCAACCCGCGAAGAGCTATTGCAGCAATTGCGCAACTGGTGCCAGCGCGCCGAGACCAGTGCAGTCGAACCGCTGCAGCGGTTCGCCCGCGAATTGCGTTGCTACGGCTGAATTCCCGACGGGCGTGCGAGACGGGCCGGACCAACCGCGTAAAGGCCCGGCATCCTGGACCGGACACCTCACGCGCAACCCGCGATCCTGCCCTTATGCGCTGCGCCCTCCCGTCCTCTACCCTGCGCCAATAAGGTGATACCATTTCACGTGGGGAAAACCAAAAATTAGATCAAGAACGAGAGGAGAAGCTGGATGGAAGTTTCGATCAGGAAGCTCGCGCTGATCACAGGATTGTCCCTGGGATTACTGGCGCTGCCCGTCGCCTACGGCGAGGGGGAAAACGACGGCATGACGGTGCTGATGAACGGCAATTTCGTCACCGCCGATCCGGAAAACATCAAGTGGGTGCCGAACAAGTCGGTGCCTTACGGCATGCAAACGGTGTTGCTCTACGGCAATCCGTCCCAGCCCGGTCCCTACATTTTTCGCGCCAAAATGCCTTCCGGTTACAAACTGCCACCGCATAGGCATCCGGACGAGCGCACTGTCACCGTGCTGAAAGGAACCTACTGGGCCGGGGTGGGCGAACGCTACAATCCGATGGTCATGAAGGAATTCCAGGCCGGCGCGTACTACATCACCAAGGCGGGTGTGCCGCATTATGCATGGGCCCGCACCGAAGTGTTCATCCAGGAAACGGGCACGGGGCCGCTCGAGAAGCCCATCGAGTACATCAACCCCGACGACGATCCGAGAAGCCAGTGAACTGCGAACGGTAAACGGTGAACGGCAAGAGTAAACGGGGTGGCATCGCCACCCCGTTTGCATTGGGTCTTTCCGTTTACTGATCACCGTTTGCTGTTCACTGTTCGCGCGGCCCTTTGAGCGCTTCGCGTATCTGCTCCAGTGCGCCCGGATCTTCCAGCGTCGTAAGGTCCCCCGGGTCGCGTCCTTCAGCGAGCGCCTGGATACTGCGGCGGAGCAATTTGCCGGAACGGGTTTTCGGCAACAGGCTCACGAAGTGAACGCGCGCCGGACGCCCGATGGCGCCGAGTTGCGCATCGACCGCGGCCATCACTTCCTTCTCGTGAGCCGCTGCCAGTTCTGCAGTGGCGATTTTCGCGGTATCTTTCACCACGGCAAACGCAACCGGCATCTGGCCTTTGAGCGAGTCGGCCACGCCGACCACGGCGACCTCGGCAATGTTGGAGTGCGATTGCACCGCCTCCTCGATTTCGCGCGTTCCCAACCGGTGGCCGGCCACATTGATCACATCGTCGGTCCGGCCGAGGATGAAATAGTAGCCGTCCTGATCGCGGATTCCCCAGTCGAAAGTCGAGTAGACCAGTTTCTTCGAGAACGTGGAGAAATAGGTCTTCACGAAGCGTTCGTCGTCACCCCATATGGTGGTCATGCAACCCGGGGGAAGCGGCGGCTCGATCACGACCACGGCTTTTTCGTCATCGCCGGCCTCGCTTGCATCCGTCTCGCGAAGCAACTTCAGGTCGTAACCGTAAGCCGGAAACGAAGGGCTGCCGAATTTGATCGGCGTCTTCTCTACGCCAGGTACCGCGGTCAGGACAGGCCAGCCGGTCTCGGTCTG
>JANXPQ010000464.1 GCA_025357235.1 Betaproteobacteria bacterium | reverse complement strand
GATACAGCGACTCGATCAGCAGATGCGCGCCGACCTGGGCGCGCCGGACGTCGGCCCGCTGGTCGTCGTGCGCGGCGATTCAGAGCAGGCGGTGCTGGAAATCGCGGAGCAGGTCGGCATTACCCTCGCAGCGCTCCAGGTCGACGGCGTACTTGCAGGATTCGATTCGCCGGCGTTCTACCTTCCCAGCGTCGCCGCGCAGCGTGCGCGGCAGCAGGCCATTCCCGATGCGGCCACATTGAAACGCAATCTGGCGAGCGCCGCGGACGGTTTGCCGTTCCGCGCAGGGACCTTCGTGCCTTTTGTCGAAGATGCGCTGGCGGCGAAGCGCCAGGCGCTTCTGTCCGCGCAGGACCTGGCGGGAACCGGACTCGGCCTGAAGCTGCAGGCTTTGCTCGCACAGCGCCAGGGCGGCTGGTTCGCCATGATGCCGTTGCACAAAGTGTCCAGCCTGCAATCGCTGGAAGCAGGACTGGCGAAGCACGATCGCGCCGGGGTGGTATTGCTCGACATGAAGCGCGAGCTCGACGGGTTGTATCACGGTTACCGGATGCGGGCGCTCGGCTTTGCACTTCTCGGCGTGGTGGCGATCGGGGTACTGCTGCTGATGACGCTGCGCTCAGTCCGGCGCAGCTGGGATGTGCTGGCGCCGCTTGCTGCGGCCGTGCTGGTCACGGCCGGCATCCTGCTTGCAACCGGCACGCGCCTGAACATTTTCCATCTGGTCGCGTTGCTGCTGGTCGTCGGCGTTGGTTCGAACTACACGCTGTTCTTCGAGCGCGGCAACCCGGGGGCGGCCGATCCGCAGCGCACCGCCACTTCGGTATTGTTCTGCAATCTGTGCACGGTCGTCGGTTTCGGCGTGCTGGGGTTCGCAGCCACGCCCGTGCTCAGCGCGATCGGCACGACGGTGGCCACCGGCGCGTTTCTGAGCCTGGTGTTTGCGGCAATCATCACAGCGCGCCCGCCGCAACCGGGCTGACCATCACTGACGCTTGTCGGCCAGGAAGGTCGCGATCGTTCCACGCGCCACCAGCCGTCCTTCGAGCGTCACCTCGATGCGGTAATGCGTCAGGGGTGGCGCAGCCGCCTCGAGGTTGATCGACACCTGCAGATCCCGCTCTGCCGGAACCTGTGCTGTATAAAAAACAATTTCGCGCAGCGCAACCAGATAGCCGATGCGCGGCGCAGCGAGACCTGCATCGCGCCAGCGCCGCAATGCTTCCCACGCAGCGGCGGCCTGGGCTGCCGCTTCAATCGCAGCGACCGGCGGTGCGCTGTCCTTGGCAACCAGAGCGCATGCTGCAGGTATGCGGGCCGCGCAGACCAGGCCATTCGCTGTCTCCTGCAGAATCGACGTAAGGAACCGCATGGGTGCACGATGCGGCAGCAACTCGTCGAGTCCGGGGAATGCGGTTTGCTTTTTGGCCGATGCCGCGGAAGCGGTCGCTTCGCGCGACCCTTCAGGCGATCCCAGGATGAGTTCTGCATTGGCGACCAGGCCGCCATCGCGCTTCAGGTCGATGCGCAGGCGCGTCGCGTCCAGTTCGCGCGCAACGAGCTCGATGTGGTCTCCCGGGAATACGAGCTGGCGCAGCCGCGCGAACGCGATGCCCCGCAGCGAAACCGGGCGGCCCGCTTCGCGCGCCAGTGCCTCCACCGCGAGGGCCAATTCCGCTACACCCGGAAGAATCGGCCGTCCCGGAAAATGTCCCTCGAACCAGGCGCCGCCGGACGGCACCTCGATGGTCGAGTTCACGCGCGCCTGGCCACGATCGCGGCGACGACAAAGCTCGGATAGGCATCGCGGATCGCTGCGATGTCCGGATAAATCCGGATGTCCTCGAAGCCGTTGGCCGCCAGCGCGGCGGCCCATTGTTCCGGCGTCAGGAAGCCGCCGTTCGGACGCCAGCCGGGCACCAGCACCGCGTCGCGAAACGAACTCAGCAGATTGAATACCAGCTCGAGGTGCAGCGGAGTGTCGGGAAACGGCCGCACGCACTCGGCCATGACCAGCATCCCGCTTTCGCTCAGGGCGCTGCGCAATTCGCCGAGCGTCGCGGCAAGATCGTGGGCGACATGCAGGACGTTGACGCCATAGACGAGGGAACAGGAGGCGGGCGCGATGCCGGCCTGTGCAAATGGGCGGTCGATGTCGAGTGCGGAGAACTGGAAACGGCTTTGCGGGTGCCGTGCCGCAAGATTGCGCTGCGCGCGCTTGAGGAAGAGCGGCGAAATCTCCGTGACGTGGTAGGACGAAATCTTCGCCGCATGACCGGTGCGTTCGAGTTCGCCTAGCAGCGTATCGGCACCGCTGCCCAGGCCGCCGCCGATTTCCAGGATGGCCGCTTCACCGGCCGGCAGCGCCCGCGCCGCGGCGATCGCTCCGACTTTGTTGCTTACGGTGTAGATCGGATTGTCGTTGGAAAAGTACTTCACCCAGGGAAGTATGCCTTCCGGGCCGAACAGCGCCTGTTCGCCCGAAACCTGTCCGCGCAGGACGGCAGGATAATGCGCGGCCGCCAGCGCCGCTATCTCGAAGCTCGGCAGGCAGCGCGGATCGTGTGCCCGCTGCTTTTCGAGGATTTCCTCCGCGTCGAGAGCGGGCAAGGCCCGCTCGATGCGATAGCGCAGTTCGCCGTCCGCCCCGGCGCGAACGCCGATCCACTTGCGCGAAGCGAGCATCGCGAAGATCCATGACGCCGGTACCAGCGCTACTTCCGGCCTGAGTCCCGCATGCGCAACCGCATGCGCAACGGTGGTATCGTTGCCGCAGGCCGCATCCAGTCCCGTCGTCCGCAGCACTGACAGGGTCAGGCGTTCGACGTACTCTTCGAAGAAATCAAAAGACGCAATGAAGGAATCGTCGAAAAAAGGCAGCAACTCGGCCGGGTACAGTGCAGCCCGCTCGTCCCGGCCGCTACGCTGGGAAATGATCGGCATGATCGGTCGCTCCGGCTGCCGCGGCGAAAAAAGCGGGCGTTCCTGTCATTGCGTGCGAACGTCGTTGCCTGCGCCTGCCCGGGAACGCAATCTGCGAACCAGCAGCAGGGGAAAGCGCAACAGAAAGCCGAACACTAGGCGCACGTGCATTGAAATGAGCAGGGCGTTGTCACGCAGGTAGCGGAAATGCGAAACGCCGCCCTCGTCCACGCTGAAGTAGCGCACCGGTGCCGGCAGGTTGACCGGCCTGACGCCGCGCCATATCAGGCGCACCGCGGATTCGGCGTCGAAGTCGAAGCGCCGCATCGAGCGATGTGATTCCATGACCTCAAGCAGCGCCCGAGCCGGATAGACGCGCATGCCGAACAGCGAATCGCCGATGCCGGCGTGCAGGGTTTCGAGATCCACCCACCAGTTGCACAAGCGACGGCCCATGACCCGTTCCCACGGTGCAGAATCGTCGAACACGGGCTTGCCGAGGATCAGCGCGTCGGTCTGCGCCCTCGACGCGGCGATGAAAGCGGGGATCATGTCCGCAGGATGCTGGCCGTCCGAGTCCATCGTCAGCACGTGCGTATGGCCGCGCGCAATCGCGTCGCGCAATCCGTACAGGATCGCCGCGCCTTTGCCGCTATTGCGTGCAAGCGCCAGAACCGTCAATCCGGAATCCGACTGCGCCATCCGCACAAGCTGTTCATGGCTGCCGTCGTTGCTGCCGTCTATCACCACGCAGACGGGCTCGCCCGTTTCGCGGGCCGCGCGCACGGTTTCCAGCGCCTTGCGGCCGGCGTTGTAACTCGGGATCAGCACCACATAGCGCGGGCCGGGCGGGGCAGCGAGCGGTTTATTCATCGGCGTTAACCAGTTTCGACGAGCGCGAAAATACCCAGGCCGCGGCGACGCCGACGGAGTACCCATCCTTCTGCCGCACCAGCGGACTGTCTTCGAACACGGCGCCGGAAAGGGTATCGGCGCGCACGAAGCCGCCCACCCAGTACGACGGATAGCGCTTGCTGAGCGCGGCGATCCATTGCATGCCGGCGTAGCCGCCGCCCGCCTCGTAGGCCGGCCGCTGCGGCGTGGCGAATTGCGGTGCCACGCCGTAAAAATAATTGTGATAGCGCCTGCTGCCGAATACCGGCCCCGCGGCGAGACCGAAATTCCAGCCCGGTCCCGGAAACCGGTCGTAGAAATCCACGTTGATCTGGGGGGTAAATACCCAGCCTTCATCGCGGGCGTGCTGCAGGTCGGTGGCGATGACGGCACGCAGCGGGAATCTCAAATTGAGATGCGTGGTATCCGTGCGCAGCAGCATGACCGTAAGGTTCGGGCCGATCTCGAGTGTCGGATCGAGATCGGGCATGCCTTGCCGCGCCGCATTGTCGCCGCTGTCCACGGGGATCGATCCGTTCACGCTTAAGTGCAGGTCCAGCCGGTCATCTTTGTAGAGCTGGCCACGGATGCTCTCGCGGTCGGCTTTCAGAAAATCGCCGCGATAGACGAGATAGGGAATCGGCAGCACCAGCGTGTGGCGCTCGTCGGAACCGCGATAGTCCGGGAAGTCGAGCACGGCGACACCGGCGCCGGCTTCCCACAACGGCTTTTCCGCCGGTCGCGCGGTGCGCGGCATGGCCGCCACAATGGCCGCCGCCACGGCGGCCATCAGCATGCTGCGCATCGAAACCGTCACGATTCCTGCGACCCGGTTGCACAAACCACTTCGATTTCCAGCAGCAGTTCGCGCCGGCAGATGTCGGCCTGCAGATAGATGATCGAGGGGGAAGGGCCGAATGCCTCGCGCAGGCGCGCTTCGATCATGGCGCGGAATTCCGGTTGCCGCAGATAGACCTTGAATGACAGGTCCGTGTTTCGCCTGACATCGATCAGGCCGTGCGCGTGCGCCTCATCCATGACCGAACGCAGATTGACGATGGTTTCGACTGCTTGCGCGCCCGCATCGCCTTCATGCTGGCTCCGGTGTCCGAAGATCGCAGCCGTGCCGGAAATGTAGAGTTGCCGCAGGTCGTCCCACGACGTAAACAGCGCGCGCGAGAATGTCGGCCCGCGCGGGCCGTCTTGCGGGGGATAGGCATAGGCGCTGACCTGGCGCGGGTTCTCGATCGGAATGCCGGGACGCGGTGCCGCCAGGAAACAGATGACCGTGTTGCCGGAGCGCTTGCCGACTGCGCTCGCTGCAGGCGCATCCGTGCTGATGGCGCGGCCCTTGGCGACGAAAGCTTCGTGACGGCCCAGCGAGAACCGCTTGTAACGCTCGAGTGCGCGTTCGTCGAGATGGATGTCCGGCAGGTAGTGCCAGATGCGTATCAGGTTCGGATAACCCAGATCGTCCAGGTGGTCGAAGATGCGGCAATAGTCGTCGTAGATCAGCGCATCGTAGTCCGTGTGCGGGTCTTCCGGGATTTCAACGCAGCCGAACAATATCTGCGCGTTGCGCGCGCTGCGGACGCGTCCGCTGGTCCCGGCCTGCACGGGATCCGCGCTGGCCCAGACCTCGTACGCACGGTCGGCGCCGATCACGGGCATGTCCACCCAGGCCGATGCAATGTCCCTGCGCGCGGGCGACGGTTTGCCGAACCCGACCATGCCCAATATGCGGCCACGGCATTCGTCCAGCAGCGTGTCCAGATTCGCGGTGCTGGCATAGTGCACGCCGGCGGCAGCGGCGATCTGCTGCATCACGGGCCCTGCGTTTCCGTCAACCGCTCGCCCAGTGTGCGCCGGCGCTGGCGCCATGCGGCAAGCGTGCGATGGGGATGCAGCAGGTTCAGGAAGTAATAGATGCTTTTGAACGCGCGCAGGCTCCAGTGGATCGGCGTGCCGCGGAACAGGTCGCCGGCGAGCAACGACAGCACGGCTTCCTGCATGCGCAGTTTGTTGCTCGGACCCATGAACATGTCGCGGATCGACGGATGGGTCATGCGGTAAATGAACCAGGAAAAGTTGTCGACCCCAGAACGCACGCTGCGATCGAATCTGCGCAGCAGCGCCGGCGCCCGCGGCGGATCGCGCAGGCTGGCGTCGACCACGTCGGCACCCTGGAACGCGCTGTTCATGGCCAGCATGACACCCGAGGAGAACACGGGGTCGATGAAGGCGAAGGCATCGCCGATCATGATGTAGCGCTCACCGTGCATGCGATCGGCGCGATAGGAAAAATTGCCGGTCGCGGTCACGCCATGTGTGAGTTTTGCATCGCGCAGGCGCTCCTGCAGTTTGGGCGCCATGGCGATTGTGTCGAGAAAAAACGTGGTCGGATCGGTCTTGCGCGATTTCATGTAGTACGGCCAGCACACGGCACCCACACTGGTGGTGCCGTCGAGCAGCGGAATGAACCAGAACCAGCCGTGGTCGAACCAGAACATGCTGATGTTGCCGGCGGCCTTGCCCGGCAGGCGCTGCGCGCCCGTGAAATGCCCGTATATCGCCGCGCTGTTGTGAAAGCGGTTGCGACGCTTGATGCCGAAGCGGTTGGCGAGAAAAGTGTCGCGCCCGGACGCATCCACGAAAAATCGGGCGCGCCAGGTTTTTTCGCTGCCGTCGCCCATGCGCGCATCGATGCGTACATCATTCCCGGCGCGGAATTCGACGTTCGTGACCCGGCATTCCTCGAACGTATGCGCGCCTTTCGCGCCGCTGTGGCGAAACAGTATTTCGTCGAATTCGGAGCGCCTGACTTCGTAGGCGTTCGGATAATTCCTGTCCCACGCCTGGCTGAAGTCGAAAGTGACCGGCGGCCCATGCTCGGGGGAATTGAACTCGGCGCCGTACTTCGGCATGCCGATGCGCTTGACCTGCTCGAAGACCCCGAGTTTCTGCAGCAGCGGGATGTTGAGCGGCAGCAGGGATTCGCCGATGTGGAAGCGCGGATGGCGCTCCTTTTCGGCGATCACCACGTTCCAGCCGCGTTCGGCCAGCAGCGCGGCGATGGTCGAGCCGCCGGGCCCGCCGCCGAGTACGAAAACATCACAGTCGGGACCGGTTTCGGGGATCGGAGTTGCCATCAGCAGATATGTTCGGTCGCGGATATGGCCGGATTCTACTACGCGCTGCCTTCGGCACGAGCCGGTCAGTCTATGACTGCCTGACGCCGTCGAGGTTCGCGCGTTTACGCAGGTTCAGCCAGATCTTCAGCGCGGGCGTCGTCACTACGGTGCTGCCTATGGCCATGATGACCAGCATGGTGAACACGTCCGGCGGGATCACGCCAAGGTCCAGGCCGACATTGATGACGACCAGTTCCATCAGGGCGCGGGTGTTCATCATGATGCCGATCGCCTTGGCCTCCTGCGTGGTCATGCCGGAGCGGCGCGCGGCGAAATAGCAGCCGCCGAATTTGCCGGCAGTCGCAAGCGCCACCAGCAGCAGGCACCAGCCCCATAGTTCCGGGCTGTTCAGGGCGCCGATGTTGGTGCGCAGTCCCGTGTAGGTGAAGAAGATCGGCAGGAAGAACACGACCACGAAGTCGCCGACCTTGTCGCGCCATGCGCGCACAAAGGCAGCCTGGTCGTGCAGCAGCACGCCGAGCATGAAGCCACCGAAGATGGCAAAGATGCCCAGATGGTAGGTCGTCCTGCCCGACAGGAAGATCGTGCTGATCAGGATGCCGACCAGGTTCGGCGACAGCCTGCCGTCGTTCGCGCCCGTGCGTCGCAGCAGACGCAGCAGCAGGGGGCGTACCACCCACCAGCACAGGGCGACATAAATCAGGACCAGCCCGATTTTCACGGTAAAACTCGCCGGTGAAAATTCCGCCACCGAGAGCGCGCTGACCACGGCCAGGAGCAGACAGCCGACCACGTCGTTGATCGCCGCCGAACTGATGGCGATGACCCCCACGCGGCTGCGCGTCAGGTCGAGTTCCATCAGGATGCGGCCCAGGATGGGCAGCGCCGTGATCGAGAATGCGGTGCCGACGAACAGCGCATAACCCAGCGGGTTGATCTGCGGCGCGAGATAGGGATGCGAGATCCAGCCGAACAGCAAGCCAAGCGAGAAAGGCAGCGCCAGCCCGACGACCGAAATGTTCAGTACCGCCTTGCGATTCTGGCCTGTCTTGAGGTGGCCGAAGTCGAATTCCAGGCCGATCTGGAACATCAGCAGGATCAACCCGATCTGGCTGAGGATGGTCATCGGTTCCGCAGGGGCAGAACGGAACACGTATTTGAAGGTGTCCGGCAGCAGCAGCCCGAACAGCGACGGTCCGAGCAACAATCCGGCGACGATCTCCCCCACGGCGCGGGACTGCGACAGGCGCACCGCGACCTCTCCGGCGAGCCGTGCCGCCACCACGATCACGCAAAGTTGCAGCAGCGTGAAGAACAGCAGCACTTCGGTTTGGTGCACGGTCGATTGCATGCGATCATTTCTCCCGGAAGCGCGAACTGCCGGCGGTTGCACGATGCCGTTCTGCGTCTGGGCAAAGCATACCATCGGCCGGGCAGAATCCGGCCGCGAACAAACCAGTGGAGGGGGCATTGAAAATCGCGTTGGTAACCGGCGGCAGCGGGGCGATCGGATCGGCGATCTGTCGCGCGCTGGCGGCACAGGGCCTGCAGGTGATCGTGCATGCAAACCAGAGGCTCGAAGAAGCGCAACGCCTGGCGGCCGAACTGCAGGCCGCCGGGGGCGCGGCACAGGCCGTTGCCTTCGACGTGACCGACCGCGCCGGTACGGCTCAGGCGCTGGCCCGGCTCGAAGAGCAGGCACCGATCCAGGTGCTGGTCAACAACGCCGGCGTGCATGACGATGCGCCGCTAGCAGGCATGAGCGGGACGCAATGGGATCGCGTGATCGACGTATCGCTGAACGGTTTCTACAACGTGACGCACCCGCTCCTGCTGTCCATGATCCGCACGCGCTGGGGCCGGATCATCAACGTATCCTCCGTGGCCGGCGTCATCGGCAATCGCGGCCAGGTTAATTACGCGGCAGCGAAAGCGGGGCTGCACGGGGCGACGATGTCCCTGGCGCTGGAACTTGCCTCCCGCGGGATCACGGTCAACGCGATTGCGCCCGGCGTCATTGCCTCGCCGGTCACCCAGCACGCCTTTCCCCAGGAAACCATCGAAGCGCTGGTGCCGATGAAGCGGGCCGGCACCACCGACGAAGTCGCCGCGCTCGTCGCTTTCCTGGTTTCCGAGCAGGCCGGCTATATCACCGGCCAGGTCATTTCCATAAACGGGGGTATGGCTTGAATGCCGTGATTGGTAACTGGTGATTGGTAAAAGCCCTCAGGCCGTTTTCGCCAATCACCAATCACTAATCACCAGTCACCGTATTTAAATGCGTTGGGACCTTTTCTGTTCAGTCGTCGACAACCTCGGTGACGTTGGCGTGTGCTGGCGGCTGGCGCGCCAGCTCGCGGCGGAGCATGCGGCCGATGTGCGGTTGTGGATTGACGACCTGGCGACCTTCCAACGGCTTGCACCGACGCTCGACGTGGATGCAATGGCGCAGAAGCTGGGCGACATCGAGGTCCGCGCATGGAAGACGCCTTTTCCGCTCGCCGAGCCGGCCGATGTCGTGGTCGAGACCTTCGGCTGCGAACTGCCCGCCGGCTATGTCGAGGCCATGGCAAAGCGGCCGCGCGCGCCGGTATGGATCAACCTCGAGTATCTGAGCGCCGAAAGCTGGGTGGATGGCTGTCACGGGCTGCCCTCGCCGCATCCGCGCCTGCCATTGATCAGATATTTTTTCTTTCCCGGATTCACCGCAAAGACCGGGGGCGTGCCCATCGAACGCGGCTTGATCCGGCGTCGCCAGTTGTTCCAGCAGGATGCGGCCGCCATGAACCGGTTTCTCCATGGACTCGGCGTGCAGACTGAAACGGACGGGGAAGTGCTGGTTTCGTTATTTTGCTATCCGCATGCTCCGTTGGCGACGTTCCTTGAAACCTGTGCTGCCGGTACGCGCCCGATCAGGATGATTACCTTCGCGCACACTCCCGGCGCCGAGGCGCTTGCCGCATTCGGCGTTGCCACGGGCCTGCGCCGGGGCGCGCTCGCCGGCGAGATCCTGCCCTTCCTTTCGCAGGACGACTACGACCGGGTGTTATGGGCTTGCGACTGGAACTTCGTGCGCGGCGAGGATTCCTTCGTCCGTGCACAACTGGCGGCACGCCCGCTGGTATGGCAGGCCTATCCCCAGGCCGGCAACGCTCACGGCATCAAGCTGCAGGCCTTCCTGGACCGCTACGCCGGGTCGGCGGGCTCGCGCCAGCCTGCGCTCGATGCGCTCTGGCAATCGTGGAACGGGCTCGTCCCCGCCGACGGACTCGCCGCGGCCTGGACCGAATGCATGGAGAACCGGGAACGGCTGCAAACTGCCGCCGGAAAATGGCCGGCCCACCTCGACGGGCTTGGCGACCTGGCCGGTAATCTCGCTCAATTCTGCGCGAAACGGGTATAATCTCGCGCTTTTTCGCCCCATCCTTTTTCAGGACAGACGATGATACAGGCTCAGGAAGTGCGCGCCGGCAACGTGATCATGGTTGGCAAGGAACCGATGGTCGTGCAGCGCGCCGAATACAACAAGGGCGGCCGCAACTCCGCCGTGATGAAAATGAAGTTGAAGAACCTGCTCACGGGCGGGGCCAGCGAAATCGTCTACAAGGCCGACGACAAGCTGGAAAACATCGTTCTCGAACGCAAGGAGGCGACTTATTCGTATTTTGCCGACCCGATGTACGTGTTCATGGACGCCGATTACAACCAGCTCGAAGTCGAGAAGGACAACATGGGCGATGCGCTCAACTATCTCGACGACGGATTGCCGTGCGAAATCGTGTTCTACGATGGCAAGCCCATTTCAGTGACGCTGCCGAATTCCGTGGTGCGCGAGATCACGACCGAGCCGGCGGTTCGCGGCGACACCTCGGGCAAGGTGCTGAAGCCCGCCACGATCGGCACCGGCTTTGTCGTCAATGTGCCGCTGTTCTGCGAAACCGGGGACAAGATCGAAATCGATACGCGTACCGGCGAATATCGCAACCGCGTCAAGGGCTGAGCGAGACGGTGAGTGCCGGTCGGTAAACAGCGATCGGTGAACAGAGGGGCCGCTTTTGCGGCCCCTCTGTTTTTCGGCATGCGGGCGTACGATTCCGCCGTTCGCCGTTCACCGTTCACTTGCCCTGACCACGAGAAACGATCGATCCCCGGTCCGAACCAGTGCGATAAATAGGACCCGATTCGGGTCCTATTTTCATTTGCTGCGGGAAAGGGTCTTACCGCATGTTTTACGGACCAACCGCATTTGCATCGAGACTTACCGCAGTCTGCGCCAACAGTCTGCCGTTTACCGTCGCGCCAGTTTTCGTGACGATCGATGTTTGAGATAGCAAGACACCCTTGAATTTCGAGGTCGTTCCGAGGTCCGCAGCAGCGAATGTCGCCCAGAAGATGTTCTGGGGCAGTGCGCCACCGGCCAGGATGATCTGCACGCCTGAACTTACGGTGAGGCCTTGCGCTATCTGGAAGATCCAGACATCGTTCGGGCCGCCTGTGAGCATGAGGTTCGTCGGAATCAAGACGCCCGTGCCCCATTTGTAGGTGGCAGGGCCGAGATTGAGTCCGCCAATATTTCCGGCCCCCAGTTCAGTGTA
>JANXPQ010000461.1 GCA_025357235.1 Betaproteobacteria bacterium | reverse complement strand
GCTTCCCGAGAGAGAGAAAGTCAAACAGCAGGGATGCCCGTATAGTTGTAGGTGCTCTTGGCGACATAACCGTAAGCGGCGTTGCTGCGCTCGCCGCCCATGGCGATGTAGTCCGCCTTGATCTGGGCGATCTGGTCCTGGGTGAAGGGCTTGTTTTCGCTTATCTTCATATCCAGGCCGTACAGGATGGCGGAGTTCAGGCCGAAGATCTTCTGCTTGACCTCGCTATTCGGACCGCCGAGTTTTGTCTTCCACTTGAACTTCTTCATGATGTCGTCCGGAATCTCCAAACGGCGCATGGCTTCGATCTGCCATTGCGGGCTGCCGTACCACACCGAATCGGTGCCCCATACCACCCGCTCCGCCCCCATCATGTTCACCAACTGGCCGATGAATGCGGCGCAGAACCGGGGATTGGTCACAGCGGTGCTGGCAAACGTACTGCCGATTTCGGCGTATACGTTGTTCACACCGAATTTCTCCGGGATGCGCGCCAGGTCTGTGGCCCACTCGACGTAACCGGTGTCGAGGAACTTCTGCAGATCGGCATCCGGCTGATCCGCCAACCACGGCCGCAGCGCCGAGTGGTAGATGACGAAGTTCATTCCCGGCCAGTCCTTGGCTGCTTTGCCAAGGTCTTTCACGGTGGCGCTTTCCCAGGTGCCGGCGAATGCTTTTTCATAGTCGCGCGGCATCAGACCCTTGTGAATACAGATGGTGTTGATGCCCGACTTGATCGCCTTCTCGTAGAACGGGTACATCAGCTTTTCATCGTCCAGGCGCCAAGCATACTTGGAAGGTCCGAACGGGTCGCCGATCGTGTACGACTTCCACGAAACTGGATGCAGGGTCTCGATGCCGCGATCCACTTCGTCCATCCAGCTCGGATACTTCGGCGTGATCACCGTATGGCCCAGCATCCGGGTGTTGCCGGCCATCTTGTTCACCGCCCGGCAAGCGTTCTGGATTGCGTCATTGGATAGCAGCCACCAGCTCGGATCGTCGAACGGCGCGCCCGACAGCAGCGACATCTTGGTGTCGCTGTCGAGGAAGATCTCCTTCAGGTAATTGTCCATCTTGTAGCGGGCGAGCGTCATCGGCGCGTCATTGATGTGCGGATTGACGTTGGCGCCGACCGCCCACTTCGTCAGCCCCAGCAGCCCTTCCTGCTTGAAGTCGTCGCGGATGAAGTGCGTCTGGTCGTCGAAAATGAACTGGCCGGAAAGCTGGCCGGCCCGGTACGTCGACATTTCCATATCGGCGGCCTCAGCCTCGGAAACATCCCAGACCGGGCCAAAAACCTTGTTCATCGCCAGGAACGCGGTGGCCATCCCGGCGCTGGTTGCCAGAAATTGGCGACGACTGATGTTGTGGCGTCTGGCCTGAACGTCGGCGAGCTCCTTGATCAGGCCCTCGACCTTTTTCTGGTCTTCGGTCTGCGGCAGGGGGTTGTACTCACCGTTTGAGACAACCTGGGTCGGGACCGGGGAACGAAATGCAACTTCGTCCGCCGCGTCGACGAGTTTCATTTCCTCGTCGCTCATGTGCACGCCGATATGTCTTTGTATGGTCATCACTCCTCCTTACTGGGCGTTACGTTGGAATAAAGTCGCGCAAAACTTTCGACACGACTGCTTGAAGCAAGCTCAAACCGGAAGGGGGCACTTCGCGTAAACCCTCCGTTTTCATTTCTTTTCGAACTTGTACTCCTCATCCGGCGCAACCTTGCCTTCGCAGGCTGCGGCCATATTCCTCTTGGCGTTGTTACACGCGATGTTCGCCTGAGTAAAAATGTCGTTAGGATCGTTCTTGCCTTCACAGTAGTACTCGTGCTGCTTCTTTGCGTCCTCGCAGGTGCCAGCCCGCGTGTCGATTTCCGCGGCGATACCGGCGGTCGCGGCAAGTCCCAGGACAAATGGGCCAATCAAGAAATGTATTTTCAAGGCTTCCCCCTATATCCATATATCCGTGGCGGGGCGTTCTCCGAAGCAGTGCGGTTCACGCGTTTTCCGGGAAGGCTACTTCTTTCTGTCGTCGAACTTGTATTCCGGATCAGGCGTGTCAATACCCTCACACGCGGCCTTCACGTTGTTCTTGGCGTTGTTACAGGCGGTGCCAATGGCCACCATGGAATCCGACGCGGCATTCTTCTCGTCGCAGAAGTAGTCCATTTGGGATTTTGCGTCCTTGCAATTGCCCGCCCGCTCGAGGCGTGACTTTTCGTCAGCGAAGGACGCGGATGAAACTAGCAACGCCGCGCAAAGGGCGGCTGAAATGGCGAATCGCACGGTTGTTCTCCTCTTCAAATTTCCTCTAATTTTTCCCGCATTTGTTCCTTCTTGCACCCGGGCGTGGCCGGTGCATGAAGGCGGGGCTCGCAATCGCCGAGTTCTTGTCGCATCGCGACATCGGCATCGTGCTCACCGGACTTCCTCCAACGCAATCCGCGTGCCTGTCGGCGCGTCTTGGAATCTCCTGCTGCGATCCATATTTTAAGGAGTGATAGGCACAATCCGATAGGTGAACATAATCCGCTAGTTGATCGGCATCGGGCCTGCGTGCCGTTTCGATTCCAAGGCAGCGACAGTTCTGCTTACGGTCTCGCGTTGAGCATCTGTAATCGCATCTTGAAACCAGTGCCTCAGCCAACCCGAGACAGATGTCTCACGTTGCGTTCCCATCCAGCCGGTTCGGGGGGATGATCTGCAACTGCCGCATGCGACGGTACAGTGTGGCGCGCGACATACTCAGGTCACGGGCCGCGGCCACTACATGCCAGTGCCGCTGCCGCAGGACCGCGACGATGCGCGCGCGTTCCTCGGCTTCCTGCAGGGTGGGACCCGCCGTGTCTGCCGCCGACTTGGATACTTGCGTCCGGGACGTGGTGATCTGCACCGGCAAATCGCACAGTCCGATGATCCCGCTCTCGTTCAGCGAACAGGCGTAGCGCAGTGCATTTCGCAACTCGCGGATGTTTCCCGGCCAGCGGTAGGCCATGAGGCACTCGAGCACGCCGTCTCCGAGGACGCAATCCTTGCCATCCGTATTGCTTTCCTCGCGCAGAATCGTCGCAACCAGTTGAGCGATGTCGGTGCGCAGCCGCAACGGTGGCAGGTCGAAGCTGGCGCCGTTGAGTCGGAAGTAAAGATCCTCGCGGAATTTTCCTGCCGCGACCCATTCCGCAAGGTTGCGATGTGTGGCGCAAATGACGTGAAGATCGACCGAGACCGCGGAATCGGTCCCGAGCGGCTGTATTTCGCCCTCGGCGAGCACACGCAGAAGACGGCTCTGCAGGTCGAGCGGCATGTCGCCGATCTCGTCGAGGAACAGCGTGCCGCCGCCGGACACCAGGATTTTTCCGCGCATGCCCTTGGCGCGCGCCCCGGTGAAGGCGCCTTCGCTGTAGCCGAAAAGTTCGCTCTCGATCAGCGATTCCGGAATTGCGGCGCAATTGAGCACCACGAACGGCTTTCCGGCGCGGCGGCTCGACGCGTGGATGGCCTTGGCGAAGGCTTCTTTGCCGGTGCCGGTTTCTCCCTGCAGCAGGATCGAGATGCGCGCGTTGAGCATGTGCTTCGCCCGGTCCGCATGGCCGAGCATCACCGGATCGGAGCCTGCTATCGCCTCGATCGGCAAGTCGGGTTTCTTCTGCAGCGCTGCCGGGGTGGCGATAAAGCGCGTATTGCTTTCGTTCTCCGGTACCCGCAGGCGCGCGAAGTACAGCCGCTGGTCCTCGACCGCGCGCAGCGGAAAGATGAGGTTGGGCGTCAGGCCGCGGCGAATAAGTTCGGTGACCGTGACTTCGAAAACATCCTCGATGCCGTTTACGGCGCTCAGTTCGGACTGGGCCTTACGGTTCGACGCGAGGATGCGTCCCTTTTCGTCGAAGGCGATCAAATAGTCGGTCTGGACTTCGAGAAACTCGCGCGACGGACTTAGCTGCAACACCCAGGCGGAGCGGTGGCGATCGAGGAAGTAAGCGTTCTCGACCATTCCCGCCGACTGATTGACGAAATTGAACACCAGCGTCTGGCTGTGCTTGTCGTCCGGGGAATACAGGGCGGACGCGTCGAGAATGGCAAGCAGCTCGCCATTGACGTCGAAAATAGGAGCGGCGCTGCAACTAAGAGAGGTGTTCGGCGCCCGGAAGTGCTCCTTCTTGTGCACGATGATCGGCGCCTTGTCTACGATCGCCGTGCCCACCCCGCAGGTGCCCTCTTCCAGTTCCGACCAGCACGAACCGAGATACAGCCCGGCGCGCTTGAGTTCGCGGTCGAAAACCGGATCGCCCACGAAATCGATGGTGACGCCATCGGCGTCAGTCAGCAGGACGACGTACTGGGCGTCCCGAACCTGCGCGTGAAGTTTGCGCACGCCATGGCGCGCGATACGCAGGAAGCTTTCCGCCGACTCCTGATGGTCCTTGAGGGTGCCGCCGGAGAGGATGCGCGGCTCAGCCATGCGGCTCGGATCCAGACGATATGATTCGAGCGATCGCTGCCAGGACCGCAACAGGCGTTCGTCGCCGAGTCCGCGTGGCGCTTCGGATGCCTTGCGAACGGTCGTGCTCACGCGCTCGGCGTGTAGCGTACCCTCTTTGGACATGCGCTCCCCCCATCGAGGCTCGCCTGTCCGGGTGTCCGGTACGACGGCCTCGACAGAACAGCGAATTTCTTTGATCCGCAGTTTGAAGCTAGTGTAGAAGAAAACGCGTCCGCCGCAAGTAAATGGCTGGGTTGCGGGCGCTATAGTGTGCGAGAATTTATGACCGATTAGTCATTAAAAATGGTCCGACGATGATTTACGACCCTTGGTTATCAGAGCCCGGATCCACCGCGAGACTTGCCAATGGCTTGTGGGCCGTTTTTTTTAGCGCCCCGGTCCCATCGGGATGAACCTTCACCATGGTGCTGTCC
>JANXPQ010000438.1 GCA_025357235.1 Betaproteobacteria bacterium | reverse complement strand
AGGAACATCGGGATGGCCACGACCACCGGTGGCAGCATGCGCGTCGACAGGATGAAGAACAGCCAGTCCTGCTCCCCCGGCATCCTGAAACGCGAGAAGCCGTAGGCCGTCAGCGTGCCCATCGCTACCGCGAGAAAAGTGCTGGTCACGGCGATGACAATGCTGTTCAGGAAACGGCTCAGATAACCGGAGCTTTCGAAGCTGCCGTCGGCGTCCTTGATGATGCGCTCACCGCCGTCGTATACCCGCTTCTCGTACCAGGGCGCCTTTGCGTACACCTCCGGCTCGACTTCCCCGCGCATCTGTACGCGCGAAGTGAACAGCTTCACGAACGGCGTGATCTCGGGCTGGAAAAAGACCGTGGGCGGCACCGTGGTGGCGGCGCTGCGCGGCTTGAACGCGGTGGAACTGATCCAGTACAACGGGATCAGGTAAAGGAACAGGAGGACGAATACCAGCGCGATCAGCAGCCGGTTCGTAAGCTTGTGGCCCTTGGATTGGACGGCGGCCACGTTAGCGGTCCTTGACCTGGTTCAGGTACTTCACGTAAATATTGGTGATCGCCAGCACCATGATCAACACGATATAGGCCAGCGCACAGGACTTGCCCGTCTGCCATTCCTGGAACGCCAGCTTGTAGAGCCGGATGGCGATCAGCTCGGTCGAATCCAGGCTCGACATGATGAACGCCAGGTCGAAAGTCTTGAACGCCTCCATCGTGCGGAAAATGATCGCAATCAGCAGCAGCGGGCTTACCAGCGGCAACGTGATTCGCGTGAACGTATACCACTTGCTGGCGCGATCGATCGCGGCGGCTTCATACAGGTGCTGCGGAATCGCGGACAGGCCGGCGAGGCAGAGCAGCATCACGAACGGCGACCACATCCAGATGTCTGTCAGCGCGACGGCGTAGAGCGCCACATCGGGATTGGACAACCAGGAAAAATCGTCGAGGCCGAGGATGTAGTTGATGATCCCCCAGGACGGACTGTAAAGCAGTTGCCAGAACAGGCCGACCACGGCCATCGACATCATCATCGGCAACATCAGCAGCGTCGTGAGCAAGCCCTTGCCCGGGATCTTGCGGTTCAGCAGCAATGCCACCCCGAACCCGACCAGCACCTGGCCGCCGACGGAAACCAGCACGTACTTGGCGGTGACCGAGAAGTTGTTCCAGATGTGCTCGTCGCCGAGCAGGTCACGGTAATTGTCGAGGCCGATGAAATTCGCGGGCTGGTTGCTGGAGGCGCGGAAATCGGTGAACGAATAGCCGAGCGAATAGATCAGCGGAAAAATATTGAAGACGACCAGGAAGACGATCGTCGGAATAATGAACAGATTGCGTATGGCGACGTCGCTCAAACCCCGTCTTGCCGCCGCAGACCTCGGATCGAGCCTGGCAATCATCTGGAGCCCTTCTCCTCTTTGCGAAGGTTCGCTCCCCGGGGAGCGGCCTTCTGTTTCTTATGTGCTCATGCTCACAACACGCAAAACGAGGCCGGCGGAGGCCACGCCTCCGCCGGACAAACCCTTTACTTGTAGCGCTTGTACTTCTTGAACGTGGCTTCCCAATCGTTGGCAAGGCCGTTCAGGGCTTCTTCCGCGGTGCCCTTGTTGCCGACAATGAACGGATGCAGGCGCTTGTTCATCTGGTCAAGCAGCTCCGCATATTCTTCCGTGGCCCAGAAGTCCTTCACCATGAACATGGTTTCGTAGAACGCCTTGTTGTACGGCGTCGCCTTCTGGAAAGCCTCGGATTTCAGCACGCTGGTATTGCAGGTGTAGCCGCCCAGTTCCGCCCATTTCTTCTGCACGTCGTCCTTGATGAACCATTCCAGGAACTTCGTCGCTTCGGCCTGCTTCTTCGAGTACTTGATGATCGAAATGCCCTGGCCGCCGAGTGCCGCGAAGCGTTTTCCCGTGGGGCCTTCCGGATTGGCAAAATAGCCGGTGACCTTGGCGTTCTTGTTCGTCGCCGGATTGGTCAGCGCCGGGAAGAAGGCGAAGAAGTTCATGCTCATCGCCGCCAGGCCTTCGGTGATCGCCTGGTTGTCCTCCATGAAGAACACCTTGCCCCAGCCCGGCGGCGTGAAGCCGTAGAGCTGCTTGTAGAACTTCAGGGCATCGATCGCTTCCTTGGAATTCACCATCCCGCGCACTTTGTACGTCGAGTAGTCGCCCAGGTCGCCGCCGTAGCCGAACAGCACGTTCTCGTAGCCCATTGCCAGGGCGTCGTAGGTGTTGTCGGTGTAGATCGCGATGCCGTAGCGCTTTTCGGCCGGACGATGGAAAAACTCCGCGATGTCGCGCAGGTGCGCCCAGGTCTTCGGCACGCCCAGGTCATAGCCGTATTTCTTCTTGAACGCGGCTTTTTCCTTGGGATCTTCGAACCAGTCCTTGCGATAGGCCCAACCGGTCGCATCGCCTTCCAGCGGCACGGCCCAGTATTTCTTGCTCTTGGGCGGATACTCGGAGTAACCGACAACCGTGGCGGGCGCCATGCTCTTGTCGAGCCCGTTTTTTACGACGAAGTTAGTCAGATCGACATAGTGACCGCCGGACGAGCCTGCACCGAGCCACTGGGAATCGCCGACCACCAGGTCGTAGGCATCGCCCTTGGCATTGAACTCGGTAAAGGCCTTGGTCTGGAAATCGGGCCAGGGCACCGTTTCGATGACAACCTTGGTGCCGGTCTGCTTTTCGTAGTCCTTGACCAGTTCCTGCAGGTAATTCGCCGGGTCCCACTGGGCCCACAGGATGGTCAGTTTTTCCGCTGCCAGCGCAGAACTGCACGCCAGAGCGAAGACAACGCCGGCCAGCAGGCCGGACCATTTTTTCATGCTCATCGTTTGCTCCTCCGTATTGGTCTTTGTTATTGCGACCATCCGCTTCGGATTGCAAACGGCCGGCCGCTCCCAGACACCGAACCCTGCCACGGTCTTGTTGCCGCGTTCCAAACAGAACTGCCGTATCTACCTTAACTTTGCCCGCGTTTTGCGTTTCGGCAACGCGCTCGCGGCGTGCGCACCGTTCTTCCTTTTTCCCGCCAATGTCGGGCCCCTCGCCGCGGCCTTGCCATCTTCGGCGACCGCCGCCTGGATCAACGCATGACAGGTCCACAGCGCCACCTCCTCGGCACGCTTGCCGTCCAGGCCCCAGATGTCCTTCAGCACCACGAAGGCTTCGGTGCCGAACACCAGGGAGAGCGATTGCGTCAGCCGTTCGAATCCCGAGCGGGTCAGCCTGCTTTTCAGAGGCTTCACCGCGGAATTCAGCAAACCGATGCGATGCCCGCGCACCATCGGCGCTTCATCTCCGAACAGCCCGGCATGCCGGCGCGCCCACTGGTCCAGTGCCAGCCGCAACGCCGCCTTCAG
Organism: Betaproteobacteria bacterium; assembly: GCA_025357235.1. Classification (GTDB taxonomy): domain Bacteria; phylum Pseudomonadota; class Gammaproteobacteria; order Burkholderiales; family JACQAP01; genus JACQAP01. The sequence continues at coordinate 7,887 of JANXPQ010000438.1, read as the reverse complement.
CGTGGCCTCGTAGCTCTCCATGCGTGGGTAGGCGAAGGTCACCAGTTCGGTCACTCTGGCCTCCGCATCCGTGGAATCGGATGTCCACGCGAGGATCGGCCCCAGGGCCTCGTCGACCGCAGCCTGAATCAGCGCCGACTGGGACGGGAAGTAACGATAGGCCGTCGCCCTCGACACCTGTGCCGCTTCCGCCACGTCGCTGACCGACGGAATCAAGCCATCCTGCATCAGTCGCATGGCCGCATCCAGCATGACCCTGCGCATCCGTGCACGCGGTCCCCGGTCTGCGGATGCCTTGGACTGCACTTCTTGACCTGAGACTAGCATCTCACTACGATACCAGCGTCTTACTACAAAAACATTCGCCGGGCCGATTTTTTTCGCGCTGCGATGCACAAGCGCGACGAACCTGGATCTTTGCGAGGGGGAGATGCAATGAAGTCCGCCATGAAGTTCGCAGCGGACGCGCACACCGCCGCGCGGCTCCCTCCTTCGTCATCCAGCCTTCGCCTGACGCCATGAAGCAGGTTTACGTCGTCGGCACGGCTGACACCAAAGGCCCGGAGCTGCAATACGTCAAATCGCTGGTCGAAGCGGCCGGCGCCGCTGCGACCCTGGTCGATGTCGGCATCAAAGCCCCGCAGGTTGCAGTCGACATTACCGCAGCCGAAGTCGCCGCCTGCCATCCGCGCGGCGCGAATTTCGTGCTCGCGGGCGACGACCGGGGCCTGGCCGTCGCGGCGATGGGCGAGGCCTTTGCGCAATACATTGTCCGGCGAGACGACATTGCCGGCGTGATCGGCCTGGGCGGCGGCGGCGGCACGTCCATCGTCACGGCGGGCATGCGCAAATTGCCTGTTGGCCTGCCGAAGCTGATGGTCTCCACGCTGGCCGCGGGCGACGTCGGCCAGTTCGTCGGCGCCAGCGACATCACCATGATGTATTCGGTGACCGATGTCGCGGGACTGAACCGCATCAGCCGTGTCGTGCTCGGCAATGCCGCCCACGCGATCGCCGGCATGGCGATGCACACACCCGCGCAAGTCAAAACCAAGCCGGCGATCGGCCTGACCATGTTCGGCGTCACCACAGCCTGCGTGACGCAGATCGTCTCCCAACTCGAAAGGGAATTCGATTGCCTGGTGTTTCACGCCACCGGCACGGGCGGCCAGTCCATGGAGAAACTCGTCGACAGCAGCATGCTCGTCGGCGTCATCGACATCACCACCACCGAGGTCTGCGATCACCTGGTCGGCGGCGTGCTGTCCGCCGGACCCGACCGGCTCGGCGCCATCGCGCGCACCCGCATCCCCTACGTCGGTTCGGTCGGCGCCCTCGACATGGTGAACTTCTGGGCCATGGAAACCGTGCCCGAGCGCTTTCGCGGCCGCAAGCTCTACAAGCACAACCCGAACGTCACGCTGATGCGCACCACACCCGAGGAGTGCCGGGAGATCGGCGGGTGGATTGCAGACAAGCTCAACGCCTGCGAAGGCCGGGTCCGTTTTCTGATTCCCGAGAAAGGCGTGTCCGCGCTGGACGCACCCGGACAGGCGTTCCACGATCCGGATGCCGATGCCGCGTTGTTCGACGCGCTCGAAAAATCATTGAAGCAAACCGCATTGCGCCGCCTTACGCGACTGCCCCTGCATATCAACGACCCGGCGTTCTCCGCCGCATTGGTGAAGAATTTCCGGGAAATCATCCAATAGGAAACCAAGGATTCGAAACGATGTCTGCAATCGACAGGAAAAAAATACTCGGAAAATTTGCGGACATGGTGAAGCGCCGCGTCCCGATCGTCGGCGGCGGCGCCGGTACGGGGCTGTCCGCCAAGTGCGAGGAAGCCGGCGGCATCGACCTGATCATCATCTACAACTCCGGACGCTACCGCATGGCCGGACGCGGCTCCGCAGCCGGCCTGCTCGCCTACGGCAACGCCAACGAAATCGTCAAGGAAATGGCCCTCGAGGTCTTGCCGGTGGTGAAGAACACGCCGGTGCTGGCGGGCGTGAACGGCACCGATCCCTTCGTGCTAATGCCGCAGTTTCTCGCGGAACTCAAACATATGGGCTTTTCCGGCGTGCAGAATTTCCCGACCATCGGCCTGTTCGACGGCGTGATGCGCGCCAGCTTCGAAGAAACCGGCATGGGTTACGGGCTCGAAGTGGACATGATCCGGCAGGCGCACGAGCAGGACCTGCTGACCACGCCCTACGTCTTCAACGCCGGGGAAGCGAAGGCCATGACAGCAGCCGGCGCCGACATCATCGTCGCGCACATGGGCGTCACCGTCGGCGGCAGCGTCGGCGCTTCCAGCGCAAAGAGCCTCGATGCCTGCGTTGCTGAAATCGACGCCATCGCCGAAGCCGCCATGAAGGTCCGCAAGGACGTTATCGTGCTCTGCCACGGCGGCCCGATCGCGCTGCCCGAGGACGCCAACTACATTCTCAAGCATGCAAAGACCTGCCACGGCTTCTACGGCGCCAGCAGCATGGAACGCCTGCCGACCGAAGTCGCACTGACCGAGCAGACCCGCAAGTTCAAGGCTATCAAGTTTTAATACTTACACCCAACACGGAGGCACGGAGAACACAGAGGACACGGAGAAAGGCACAGAAAAAGGGAAGCGGAAGATGGAAGGAAGCGATAGTCCACCGGAGATTGCATGTGCCAAGGACGGACACCTTTCCCAAAATCCATATCTTGATCTTCTCCGTGTTCTCCGTGCCCTCCGTGCCTCCGTGTTGGGTTGAGGATCTAGGCGTTAGTCAGGAGATGAAAAATGATCAAGGTGTATCGGAGTGCAATCATCAGCGCGAGCGCTGACAAGGTGTGGAAGCTGGTGCGCGATTTCAACGGCCTGCCGAAATGGCATCCGGCCATCGCGACCAGCGAGATCGAAGGCGGCCTGCCGGCCGATCGCGTCGGCTGCGTGCGGCGTTTCACCCGCAGAATAGACGGCGGGCTGCTGCGCGAGAAACTGCTCTCGCTCGCGGACGACACCCGCACATTGACCTACAACATCCTGGTTTCGCCGATGCCGGTGGCGAACTACATGGCGGGCATGCGCTTCACCCCGATCACCATGGGCGGCGGCACCTTTGCGGAATGGTGGGCGGTATTCGACGTGACCTCGGGGCCGCCGCAGGTCACCGCCGATGATATCGGCGACAACGTGTTCGTCGCCGGCTTTGCCGCCATCGGCAAACTGCTGGTGCGCTGAGGAGAACAACATGACAAAAATATTCGTCAGCGCGGTGATCGACGCCCCGGTGGAAAAAGTCTGGGCACAAGTTCGCGACTTCAACAACCTGCCGGAGTGGCATCCGAAATTCTCGCGCAGCCACATCGAAGGGGGGCTGCCGGGCGATCAGATCGGATGCATTCGCAACTTCGACATCGCCGGAGGCGGGGGCACCATTCGCGAACGATTGCTCGAGTTGTCCGACATCGATTACAGCTTCCGCTATTGCATCCTGACCTCGCCCCTGCCGGTCGAAGGCTATGTGGCACAGCTCACGCTCTACCCGGTCACCGTCGGCGACAAGACCGTCGGCATCTGGACCGCGGAATTCGAAGTGACCAACGACGACGAAACCGGGGTGGTGAATGCCGTGGCCAATGACACCTTCGGCAAGGCATTCGACGTGCTGAACGGCATCTTCGTAAGGAGCCCGCAATGAACCATCGCAAACTGATCACCCTCGCAATCGTTGCGCTCGCCGCAAATCTCCCTGTCATGGCAGCGCGCGCCGACAGCGGGATCTATGTCGGCGGTGGCGCCGGGAAAACAAACTCGGCGGCACCAGAAGCGATTTCAACGGCACCGGTGTATGGCCTCGGCATCTGGTTCACGCTGTTTGGCGTGGGCGTGCGCGCTGAATACGAGAAGATCAACATGAAGGAGCTCGACAACGCGCATATGCTTTCGGCCAGCGCGTTCTACCAGTTCTGACGAGTCGCCTTACAGAAACCGGTTCGGCCGCAGGAACATTCCCAACAGCAAGGCGCCCTCGGGCGCCGTTGCGACGTGGACGCTCCCTGCCGGCCGCCATACATACTCCCCGGCCCCGACTTCGCCCTCCTCGTCGACCAGGCGCCCCTCGAGCACGTAGGTCTGTTCGATGCCCGTATGTTCGTGGAGCGGCAGCACCGCCCCGGGCGCCATGCGCGTGAGGCTGGTCATCAGGCCGCTGTCCTTGTCTTCGAGCAGCACCTTGATCTCGATCCCCGGAAAGGACGTCGGCCGCCACGGCAGCGCATCCATTTTGACGTAGCGCGAAGAGCGCGCCTTCAGTTCGCCTTCCGTCTTCCAGTCGGGTGTGCACGCAGTCATGTTCGTCCTCCGGTTTTCAAACTTGCGTCAGCAACGGTTTACCAGCGAAGTAAGCCGCGAGGTTGTCGACCACCAGTTGTCCCATCGCCGCGCGCGTCCAGTGCGTGCCGCTCGAAACATGCGGCTGCAGGACGACGTTATCGAGCTTGAGCAACGCGTCCGGCACCTTGGGCTCGGCCACGAAAACATCCAGTCCGGCCCCGGCGAGCCGGCCATTGACCAGCGCATCGACCATGGCGGGTTCATCCACGGTCGAGCCGCGCGACACGTTGATCAAGTAGCCGTCCTTGCCCAGTGCATCGATGACTTCGCGGCTGACGATGCGCTCGGTTTCCTTGCCGCCCGGGCAGGCCACGACGAGTATTTTCACGTCGCGGGCGAGCTGCAGCGGTTTGTCGTAGTAGTCATAGCTCACGCCGGTCTGTTTGTTGCGGCTGTGGTAAGCGACCTTCATGCCGAACGCTTCCGCCCGTTTTGCGATGGCCTTGCCGATGCGCCCAAGCCCGATGATGCCGAGGCGACTGCCCGAGACTTTGTCGGCCAACGGCGCGCCGCCCTTGAGCCAGTTGCCGGCGCGCACGAATTTGTCGTTGAACACCGTTCGCCGCATGGTGGCGAGGACGAGGGCCAGCGCATTGTCCGCCACGCATTCCGTGAGCACATCGGGCGTGTTGGTGACCGCAATGCCGAGTTTGCGTGCCGCGGGCACGTCGATGCCGTCGACGCCCACACCGAAACAGGAAATGATCTTCAGTTTTGGAAACTTGCCCATGAGCGCAACGCTCATGCCCTCATGGCCGGCGGTCGCGGCTGCGGTGATGCGCTCCGCAAGGCCGGCCACGAACGCATCCTTGTCGGTGGCCTGGTAGTAACGGTGCACGGTGTAGGCCGCGTCGAGTTGCGCCATGGTCGCGGGGAACAGCGGGCAGATCAGCAGCAGATCGGGCTTCATGGTTCTGTTGTTCCTGTCGTAGGTGATTTCACGGGCCCGAGTTTACCCATTTCTTCAGATCCCAGGGTTCGTACAATGTCCAGATGTAGTCTGTAGTGGAATTCTCGCGCAGGTGATGAATGTTCTGGGTTTCAGCCTCGTCGATGAATTGCTCGAACACATCCATGCTCGGAAATTCGACCACGATCATCTGCCTGCGGGTACGATCCCCATGCATTTCGCGCAACGGTCCGCTGCCGGCACTGACTACCTTCCCGCCCAGCCGGCAAATGATCCGGCCTGCCTTGACGCTGTAGTCCCGGTAGTCGTCCTCCCTGCCGGGAACCAGATTGAATACGTTCAACGCATAAATCATCATGGACTCCGCAAGGTATTTAAACGAGCGGCGCCCCGACAAGAGCGCTCCGGTAGAATGGTACGCACAAATTATTCTTTCAGAGGAGAACACCATGGCCAGGAACATCCAGGTACTGCTCGCGAGCCGCCCCAGCGGTCCGGTCGAGGAAACCAATTTCAATGTCGTCGAAACGGACGTGCCGAAGCCCGGACCCGGCGAAGTCCTGGTGAAGAACCTGTGGCTGTCGCTCGATCCGTACATGCGCGGCCGCATGAGCGCGGCGAAATCCTATGCAAAAAATGTGGAGATCGGCGAAGTCATGGTCGGCGGCACGGTTGGCCAAGTGGTGGAATCGCATCATCCGAAATTCAAGGCCGGCGACCATGTCGTGGGCTCCCTCGGCTGGCAACTCTACGCGACGTCCCATGGCGAAGGGCTGACGGTGGTGGATCCCAAACTCGTGCCTCTGTCGGCCTATCTGGGTGTCTGCGGCATGCCAGGTGCAACGGCGTGGATCGGCCTGCTGGAGCATTGCGCACCCAAGGCCGGCGAAACGGTTCTGGTCTCCGCTGCAAGCGGCGCGGTCGGCGGCGTGGTCGGACAGCTCGCGAAACTTCAGGGCTGCCGCGCGGTGGGCATCGCCGGCGGCGCGAGGAAATGCGAGTACGCCGTGAAGGAACTCGGCTTCGACGCCTGCGTGGACTACAAGGCGGGCAAACTCATCGACGACCTAAAGGCCGCGTGTCCGAATGGCGTAGACAACTATTTCGAGAACGTGGGCGGCGAAGTCATGGACGCCGCATTCCGCGTGCTGAATCCTTTTTCGCGCGTGGCACTGTGCGGTTTAATTTCCGACTACAGCGCCGCCGAGCCCTACGGCACGAAGATGATGCGTGCCCTGCTGGTAAACCGGGTGAAGCTGCAGGGCTTCATCGTTTTCGACCGGCAGGATCTCTATGTCAGGGCCGTGTCGCAACTGGTGAAATTGGTCTCACAGGGCAAGATCAAATACCACGAGACCGTCGCCGAAGGCCTCCCCAATGCACCGAAGGCCTTCATGGGATTGCTCAAGGGACACAACCTCGGCAAGCAGCTCGTCAAGCTCGCTTAGAACAACTCTCACCGCGGAGGACGCAGAGGAATGGCGAATTGAAATTCTTGCGGCACATTGGCTGGAAGCGAGTACGGCAAGAGGCATGCACAGTGTTTGACCGGCAAAACACTGACAGATTGATACGTTAGTTTGCCTGTTTTCCTCTGCGTCCTCCGCGTCCTCTGCGGTAAGCGCCTGTCGTCGATTCAGCAAACCCTAGCGCGCGCCGAACAGCCAAAGGAAAAGCGGGAACAGCAGCGCGGTCAGCAGGCCGTTCAGTCCCATCCCCAGGCCGGCAAAGGCGCCGGCTTCTTCGCTGAGCTGGAACGCACGCGCGGTGCCGATGCCGTGCGCGGCAACGCCGACCGCGAAGCCGCGCACGCTGTGGTCCTTGATACGCAGGAAATCCAGCACGTATTTCGCCAGGGCGGCGCCGAGGATGCCGGTGGACACCACCAGCACCGCGGTCAGCGACGGCAACCCGCCGATTTTTTCGACGATGCCCATCGCGATCGGCGCGGTCACCGATTTCGGTGAAATAGAAATCAGCGTAATCCGGCTGGCACCGAGCAGCCACGCGATGCCCACCGCCGATCCCATCGCCACCACCGCTCCGACCAGCAACGCGCCCAGAATCGGCACAGCCGTATGCTTGAGCTTGTCGAGTTGCGCATAAAGCGGAATGGCGAGCGCTACGGTTGCCGGCCCGAGCAGGAAATGCACGAATTGCGCGCCATCGAAATACGTTTGATATGGAGTGTGCGTAGCCGTCAGAATCAGCACCAGCAGCGCCACCGCGAGCGCGACGGGATTGGCCAGCGGATTGAATTTCGTGCGGGCGTAGACCGCATACGCCAGCTGATAGGCCAGCAGCGTTGCCGTCAGCCACAGCAATGGCGATGCCGACAGATACACCCAGACGCCATTAAAATGCGGCGTCATTTTTGCAGCCGCTGGATAACCAGCGCCGTAACGGCAATCGACAGGATCGTGCTGACAATCAATGCAACGGCAATCGGCATCCATTCAGTGGCAACGCGCTGCGCATGCGCCATGATGCCGACGCCGGCGGGGATGAACAGCAGCGATAAATGCTTGAGTAGTTCCAGCGATACCGGCGCCAGTTTTTGGGCGGCATTTTTTTTAATTACCAGATAAAAAAACAG
>JANXPQ010000271.1 GCA_025357235.1 Betaproteobacteria bacterium | reverse complement strand
CCGGACTTCGGTGGGCACCAGCTTTGTCTGCGTCATCCCGCTGGCGGTGTTGACCAGCGCGATTGCGGTTATGAAGCTTACGGACTTTCCACTGGAATGCCGCAACTGCCGAAGCGCGCCGGTGTGATCTCCGGGTTTGTCCAGCCGCACGCCTTCACAGAACGCTACCTGGTCGGAGCCAATGATCAGCGCGTGGGGAAACCGGGCGCGTGCCGCCTGAGCCTTGGCCAGAGCCAGCCTTCCTGCGGTGACCGCCGGCGCTTCGCCGGCAACCGGCGTTTCATCGACTCCCGGCGAAATGGTTTGGAATGGCAGTTTCAGCCTTTCGAGAAGCTCGCGGCGATAGCGTGAAGTGGATGCGAGAACCAGTGTTAGGCCACTGTTTGTTGAAGACATTTTATTTTGACAGGGGTGTCCAAAACCACTATTATGCGCGGCCTATGCGGGATCGGGTCTCTGTCGACAGCGTTGCGTTTGCGCGCGATGCAAGTGAACTTCGCGCGACAGTGGCGATTGCAGACCTGCCGCGGTTGCACGATGTGCTGTTCGATCAGTCCGGCGAAATTGCGTACGGCCTGACTGGAGCAGTGAACAAAGACGGCATTGCGTCATTGCGGCTCGAAATTGCCGCGGATCTTCTGATGACCTGCCAGCGTTGCCTCGGCCCAGTAAAATTCAGCCTGAAATCGGCCCGGAAATTCATACTGGTTCCGCAGGCGCAGGCGCTCGGAGATCCGGCGGAAGAACCAGACGATGTGGAGCGGATCCACGTGGACGCCGAACTCGATGTGGCCGGGCTGGTGGAAGACGAGACCCTACTTTGTCTGCCGATGGTTGCAGGACATCAACCCGGGGAGTGTTCGCCGCCTCTCGCAGAGGGCGGTGAAAGTGACATGAAATCGCCCTTCAGTTCGTTGGCGATACTGAAGCGGCAGTAAACAGGTTCGAACTTAAGGAGCAAGTCATGGCAGTCCAGCAAAACAAGAAATCGGCGTCCAAGCGCGGCATGCACCGGTCGCACGATTTTCTGACCAATCCGCCGCTGGCGGTGGAACCGACGACCGGCGAAATGCACTTGCGTCATCACATCAGCCCGAACGGTTTCTATCGCGGCAAGAAGGTCGTCAAGACCAAGGGCGAGTAACACACGCCGGCTTTTGGCTGCCCAGTGGCGCAGCTCAAAGGCATGATGGAGAGTCCTCCCAGCGCCCGCTCTCGCGGGGACATTGGAGCAAGAAGCACGCATGCGCGGCGCGCTTCACGCGGAATAGACCGGTCCAATTCACGTTGATTACCGTAGCCATAGATTGCATGGGGGGTGATCACGGCGCGCCTGTAACGGTTCCTGCCGCCATGTCGTTTGTCGACGAGAACAAAGATGCACGGGTTCTCCTGGTCGGCTTGCCCGAGGTCGTCGAGTCCGAACTTAAACGGCTAGGCGCGAGCACCGGCGACAGAATCCAGGTCAAGCCGGCACCCGAAGTCGTTGCCATGGATGAAGCGCCTGCATCCGCATTGCGCGGCAAACGCAAGTCTTCGATGCGCCTTGCCATCGATGCCGTAAAAAATCAGGATGCCCACGCCTGCGTCAGCGCGGGCAATACCGGCGCCCTGATGGCCATCTCGCGATTCGTGTTGAAGATGCTGCCCGGCATAGAGCGTCCCGCGATCGCGTCCTTCCTGCCTACTCTGCGCGGCCACACATGCATGCTTGATCTGGGCGCGAATGTCGATTGCACGGCCGATCATCTACTCCAGTTCGCGGTGATGGGGTCTTCCCTGATCAGCGCGGTCGATCACATCGACCGGCCTTCCATCGGATTGCTCAATATCGGCGAGGAGGAGATCAAGGGCAACGAAGTCGTCAAGCAGGCTGCAGAATTGCTTCGGAACAGCGGTCTGAACTTCTACGGCAACATAGAGGGCACGGATATCTACAAGGGCACCACAGACGTGATTGTGTGCGACGGATTTGTCGGCAACGTTGCACTTAAGACTTCCGAAGGTCTGGCACAGATGCTCGCTGGTTACCTGCGCGAAGAATTCGGACGCAATCTGTTCACGCAAATCTCGGGAGCAATGGCATGGCCCGTCATCAACGCATTTCGCCGGCGCGTCGACCACAGGCGATACAATGGCGCGAGCTTGCTGGGCCTGAAAGGCATTGTGGTCAAGAGCCACGGTTCGGCCGACAGCTTCGGGTTTCGTTGCGCAATCGAGCGGGCCTACGAGGAAGCGCGGCACGATGTACTTCGCCGCATCAGTGATCGCATGGCCACCATCAATCGGAAAGCAGCGTGATGTTCTCGCGCATAGTTGGTACCGGAAGCTACCTGCCCGAACGAGTCGTGACCAACGACGAACTGGCGCGTACGGTCGACACTTCCGATGAATGGGTTCGAACCCGCACCGGCATCCGCAGCCGGCATGTTGCAGCGGAAGGTCAACTCGCGAGCGACCTCGCGTTGCCCGCGTCGCAAAGAGCCCTGCAATCGGCCGGGTTGAGGCCAGCAGACATCGACCTCATCATTGTTGCCACGACAACGCCGGATATCATATTTCCCAGCACAGCGTGCATTCTGCAATCGAAGCTCGGCATTGCAGGTTGTCCGGCATTCGACGTGCAGGCAGTGTGCAGCGGGTTTGTCTACGCGCTCACCATCGCGGATTTATTCATCCGTTCCGGTCAGGCCAAACATGTCCTCGTAGTGGGAACGGAGGTGTATTCGCGCATACTCGACTGGAGCGATCGCAGCACTTGCGTTCTGTTCGGCGATGGCGCCGGTGCGGTGATACTTGCCGCCAGCGAAAAACCCGGCATTCTTGCGACGAAACTGCATGCCGACGGCAGCCACAAGGAAATGCTTTGTGTGCCCGGCAGCGTGAACGGCGGCAAAGTGTGGGGCTCGCCGTTCGTTCGCATGGATGGCGGAGCCGTATTCAAATTTGCAGTGCGTGTATTCGAAGAAGGCGCCAGGGAAGTCCTCGAGGCCGCCGGCCTGAAGGTAGCGGATCTCGATTGGTTCATTCCACATCAGGCCAACATCAGAATCATGGAAGCGACGGCGAAGAAGCTTGGATTGCCGAAGGAAAAACTGATTGCGACCGTTCATCATCACGGCAACACTTCGGCCGCTTCGATTCCGCTGGCGCTGGATGAGGCCGTGAAGGATGGCCGTATTCTCCCCGGCCAGACCCTGCTGCTGGAGGGCGTGGGCGGTGGCTTCACTTGGGGCGCGGTGCTGCTACGCTGGTAATCGAGATACGATGAATATTGCATTCGTATTTCCGGGGCAGGGTTCCCAGTCGGTGGGCATGATGAAGTCCTTCGCCGGACTGCCCGGCGTTCGCAGTACATTCTCCGATGCCTCGGACGCAATCGGCCAGGACCTCTGGAAACTCACCGAGGAGGGGCCGGCTGAAGAACTTAATCTCACGGTCAATACGCAGCCAATCATGCTTACGGCGGGCATTGCGCTTCATCGCGCATGGAGCGCCGAAAATGGAGCCCGGCCGATGATTTCCGCCGGACACAGTCTGGGCGAGTACAGCGCTCTCGTTGCCGGCGGCGCGATCGATTTCGCCGATGCAGTGTCGCTGGTGCGTTTCCGCGCGCAGGCCATGCAGGAAGCGGTCCCTGCGGGCGTTGGTGCGATGGCAGCTGTCCTCGGTCTCGAGGATGAGATGGTGCTGGCGGTCTGCAAGGAAGCCAGCGGGACGAACGAGATCGTCGAAGCGGCTAATTTCAATTCTCCGGCCCAGGTCGTGATTGCCGGAAATATTGCAGCGGTGGAACGTGCAATGGAAGGCGCCAAAAGCAAAGGGGCGAAGCGCGCCATAATGCTGCCGATGAGCGTGCCTTCGCATTGCAGCCTGATGCTGCCCGCCGCCGAACGCATGCGGGAGCGCCTCAAGAGCGTCAGGATCGGAACTTCAAGCATTCCGGTCCTTCACAACGCGGACGTCAGCAGCGCAGGCTCTGCTGACGCCGTTCGTGACGCCCTGGTGCGACAGCTCTGTCAGCCAGTACGCTGGGTCGACACCATCCGGGCCATCGTATCGGCCGGCGCAACGCATATCGTCGAATGCGGGCCCGGCAGGGTGCTGGCCGGGCTCAACAAGCGGATTGCGCCGCAAGCGCAGACTTATTCTTTCGGAGACGAGTCGGCGTTCAAAGAAGCCCTGGCTGCGTTGAAGTGATGGGAGGATTGATGTTCGAAGGAAAGGTCGCGCTGGTGACCGGGGCCAGCAGGGGAATAGGGCGCGCAATTGCCGTTGCCCTGGGCAAGGCTGGCGCAACGGTGGCCGGGACTGCAACCAGCGACGCTGGTGCGGCGGCAATATCGGAATACCTTCGCAGCGAAGGCGTGAAAGGGGCTGGGTTCAAGCTCAACGTGACCGACGCGGGGGAAACAGAATCGGTCCTGAGCAGGATCGAATCTGAATACGGTGCGGTGGCCATTCTGGTAAACAACGCCGGCATTACGCGGGACAACCTGCTGTTGCGCATGAAAGATGCGGAGTGGGACGAGATCATGGATACCAATCTGAAATCGGTGTTCCGCTTGAGCAAGTTCGTCATACGATCGATGATGAAGGCGCGCTTCGGGCGAATCATCAACATCACTTCTGTCGTCGGGTCGATGGGCAACGCCGGCCAGGTCAATTACGCAGCAGCCAAAGCGGGCGTGGTCGGATTCAGCAAGTCCCTGGCAAGGGAGGTGGGCAGCCGCAACATCACGGTAAACTGTATCGCGCCCGGGTTCATAGATACCGACATGACGCGTGGATTGCCCGATGACCAGAAAACCGCGTTGCTGGCCCATGTTCCGCTCGGACGTTTCGGGCAAGCCGAGGAAATCGCCGCTGCTGCGGTTTTTCTGGCCTCAGATGGTGCCGCCTACGTGACCGGGAACACTTTGCATGTCAATGGCGGCATGTACATGGACTGATGCCGGAAGGCATGCAATTTTGGTAGAATGTGGCGCGTGTTTTGTTTGAGCCTTGGCAAACGACGGCATGGGCAGTCACGCGATGGAAATCCTCAAGTAAAAAAGGGAAGGGACATTAATGGAATCCGTAGAACAGCGCGTCAAGAAGATTGTTGCCGAGCAGCTGGGCGTGAACGAGGCAGACGTCAAGATCGAATCGACATTTGTCGATGACCTCGGAGCCGATTCCCTCGACACCGTGGAACTGGTGATGGCGCTCGAAGAAGAGTTCGAGTGCGAAATTCCCGATGAAGAAGCGGAAAAGATCACGTCGGTTCAGCAGGCGATCGACTACATCAAGGCGCATCTAAACTGACCGCGCTCATTTCCCATTTCCCTCTGGAGTTCCGTTGTCTAGACGCCGAGTTGTAGTAACCGGCTTGGGCATCGTCTGCCCGGTCGGCAACAGAGTCAAGGAAGCGTGGACCAACATCCGGGCGGGCAAGTCCGGAATCACGCGGATTACCCGGTTTGACGCGTCACCCTTCGCATCCCAGATTGCCGGAGAAGTAAAAAACTTCGACGTCAGCACGGTATTGACGCCGAAGGAAGCCCGACGGGTCGACGTATTTATCCATTACGGCGTTGCCGCCGCCGCAGAGGCCATCAAGGACGCCGGTCTCGAATCGCATCCGAAGAACGCCGAGCGCATCGGGGTCAATGTCGGTTCGGGCATTGGCGGATTGCCCCTGATCGAGGAAACGCACAAGGCCTTGATCGAAGGCGGACCGCGCAAGATTTCGCCGTTTTTCATTCCTGGCGCGATCATCAACATGATCTCCGGCAATGTGTCGATCATGTATGGCTTCAAGGGGCCATCCCTGGCAATGGTTACGGCATGTACCACCGCCAATCACTGTATCGGGGATTCGGCGCGCCTTATCGAATACGGGGATGCGGACATCATGCTGGCCGGCGGATCCGAGGCGTGCATATGCGCGCTGGGAGTCGGAGGTTTTTCGGCTGCGAGGGCGCTGAGTACGCGTAACGACGATCCGGCCACTGCAAGCCGGCCTTGGGACGTCGATCGCGACGGTTTCGTGCTCGGAGAGGGTGCGGGCGTGATCGTGCTCGAGGAACTTGAGCACGCAAAGGCCCGCGGCGCGAACATCTACTGCGAACTGGCTGGCTACGGCGTAAGTGCCGATGCCCATCACATCACGGCGCCCTGTGAAGACGGGGAAGGTGCCGCACGCGGCATGGTCAATGCCATGCGCAATGCAGCGATCAATCCGGACGAAGTGGATTACATCAATGCCCACGGTACTTCCACGCCCCTGGGGGACCTGGCCGAGACGATCGCGGTCAAGCGTTGCTTCGGCGATCATGCAAAGAAGCTTGCGGTCAGCTCCACCAAGTCCAGCACAGGCCACCTGCTCGGTGCCGCAGGCGCGGTGGAAGCCGTATTCACGATCATGGGAATGAAAGACCAGGTTGCCCCGCCGACCATCAATCTGTTCAATCAGGATCCTCTGTGCGATCTCGACTATGTGCCCAACACGGCGAGGCAGATGAAAATCAAAGTCGCCCTGTCGAATTCCTTCGGCTTCGGCGGTACCAACGGCACGCTGGTTTTTCGGGCGATCTGATCGCTTGAGAAGCCCGAATTCCGGGTGGCATTCGAGATGGCACTCGCACGCCGGCGGGGTGGAGCGATGATCATGGTCCCGAGGTGACGATTCGCAGCATGGCAAAACGCAAGAATCTGTTCCTGCCTGCACCCCGATGGACGCTCATGCGCATGTTACGTGCGGGCTTGCTGTTGACCGTACTGGTTGCGATGTGCGCGGCCGCCTGGCTGGCCTATTTCGCATTCCATCCGATCGACGTTCCTCCGAATGCACGCGCTTTCAATGTCGATCACGGCCGCAGCCTGCGGGGCGTCGCCGAGCAATTTACGCAAGCTGGCCTGATTTCCGACCGCTGGAGTTTTCGGGTGTTTGCCCGGCTGATGGGAGCGGCCGGAGAGATCAAAGCCGGCAGCTATGAAGTCGGGCAGCAGATTGCGCCGTACCAGTTGCTGGAAAAAATCGTTCGTGGCGAGTTTGCGCAAGCCGAGCTCAGATTCATCGAGGGGTGGACTTTTACGCAATTGCGTAGTGTTCTGGACGGACATCCGGCTCTCAAGCATGATAGCGCGGGGTTGTCCGATGCCCAGATCCTGCAGCGTCTCGGCATCGATAAGGCCTCGCCTGAAGGGTTGTTTTTCCCCGATACCTATATCTTTGCCGTGGCTTCCAGTGATCTGGCATTGCTGAAACAGGCCTATGCGAGGATGCAGGCCAAGCTGCAGACGCTTTGGGAAGAACGTGCGCCGGGTCTGCCCTTCAAAAATCCATACGAAGCACTGATATTTGCGTCGATCGTAGAAAAAGAAACCGGCCGCAATGACGAGAGGGAGCTGGTTGCGGCGGTATTCATCAACCGGCTCAAACGTGGCATGCGCCTGCAGACCGATCCGACGGTGATTTATGGACTTGGTCCGGCTTTCGACGGGAATTTGCGCCGCCGCGACCTACTGGCCGATAACAGTTACAACACTTACACGCGTTACGGCCTTCCTCCGACACCGATCGCGATGCCGGGAGAGGCCGCAATCAGGGCGAGCCTGAATCCGGCGCAAAGTCCGGCATTATATTTTGTCGCCCGTGGCGACGGCAGCCACCAGTTTTCCTCGAACCTGGTGGAGCACAACCGTGCCGTGAACAAGTTCCAGCTACACCGTTGAAGCGCGGCCTGTTCATTACTTTCGAAGGTATCGACGGCGCGGGGAAAAGCACCCACGTGGCGTGGTCGGCCGATTTCCTGCGGGCGCGCGGCATCACGCTGACTTTGACGCGTGAGCCTGGCGGCACTGTCCTGGGGGAAGAACTGCGCGAACTTCTTCTGGCAACGCAAGCCCCAGTTCATGCCGAGACCGAAGCACTGCTGATGTTCTCCGCCAGGCGGCAACATCTCGAAGAGGTCATCCGGCCGGCGCTGGCGCGCGGGGGATGTGTTCTGTGCGACCGCTTTACGGATGCGAGTTTTGCCTACCAGGGCGGCGGGCGCGGGGTGGAAAAACGCAAGCTCGCCGTGTTGGAAGACTGGGTTCATCCCGACCTGCAGCCCGATCTGACAGTATTGTTTGATGTGAGCGCGGAAGTAGGGCAGGCCCGCGTCGCGCGGATCAAGTCACCGGACCGGTTCGAACGTGAAAACGCGGAGTTCTTTGTGCGTGTGCGCGACGCCTATCTCGAGCGGATGAAGGAATCGCCCCACCGGTTCGTGCGCATGGACGGTACAAAGCCCATTCCCGACGTTCAGGCGGAACTCGCGCAGAAACTTACTCTGATTTTGTCGAAGTGGAAGACCTGACCTATCCCTGGGTATTGCCGGTCCTCGGCAGGCTGCCGCGCTCCGCCAAGGCGCTGCCGCGCGCTTTGCTGCTGTCGGGCAGGCCGGGATTGGGCAAACGTGCTACCGCATTGTTTCTTGTTCAGGGTCTCCTGTGCGAAACGCAGAGGGTGGGATTGAGGGCCTGCGGGACATGCGCATCGTGCCGCCTTTATCAGGTGGGCAATCACCCCGATCTGCGCCTGATCGAAGTTGGCCAGGAAGAAGACGGCCCGGCTTCTGGCACGGCCGACGAAGAGGCCGGCCCAGCCAAGAAGGCGAGCCGGCAGATCTCGGTGGAGAAAATCCGCACGCTCACGGAGTTCGTCACGATCACCTCGCATCGCGGCGGTGCAAAGGTTGTCTGCATCGTGCCGGCGGAGGCGATGCATCCGAGCGCCGCCAACGCCGTCCTCAAAATTCTCGAGGAGCCGCCAGGCGACACCTACTTTCTGCTCGTGAGCCATCAACCCGAGCGGCTCCTGCCGACTATTCGCAGCCGTTGCTTCCACCTGGCGTTTGCCCTCCCCGACGCGGGACCCGCGCTAAATTGGCTGAAGGAGCAGGGAATAGAGCAGGGAGACTTGGCGCTGGCGCAGGGTGGCTATGCGCCGCTGGCTGCAATTGATCGCGCGAACGATGAATCTTTCTGGAGCCAACGAAAAGCCCTGCTGGATACGCTTGCGGCCGCCGGGTTCGATCCCTTGCATGCCGCGGACTGCGCTGAAGAAGTCGACGGGGTCTTAGTGTCGATATTGTTGTCGCAGTGGGCTTATGACGTCGTCGCCCTGAAGTCAGGAGGCAACGTGCGGTACCACCTGGATTACGCAGCATCGCTCCAAAAGATTGCCGCCACGATGCCAATCGATGAGTTGATGAGATGGTACGACGCAGTAATACAATTCGGACGCGTGGCGCAGCATCCGCTGAATAAACGACTGGCCATGGAAAGCCTCCTCTGCGGATATCCAGGCCGGTAGCCGCTTAAATCTTCGGAGTGCATAGATGTTGGCGAGCAAGTCATCTATAAACTACTTTAGCTGTTATATTTAATATATTGAAATTAAATTGTTTGTAGATTCGCATTGCCACATAAATTTCCCCGAATTGGCCGTCGATCTCAGTGGCTTGACCGGCGCAATGGCCGCAAATGGCGTGACGCACGCACTTTGCGTTTCGGTAAATCTGGAAACGTTTCCTGCCGTCCTGGCGATTGCTGAGCGCTTTCCAAACATATTTGCTTCTACCGGTGTTCATCCGGATGACCGATCGGGCGATGAGCCCGACATTGACCGACTGGTCGGCTTGGCCGGCCACCCCAAGGTCGTCGCTATCGGGGAAACGGGCCTGGATTATTACCGGGTCGAAGGCGATACGGAATGGCAGCGTGAGCGCTTTCGCATGCACATACGGGCTGCCAGGCAAACCGGCAAGCCGTTGATCATTCATACCCGGGAAGCCGCCGAAGATACGCTCAGGGTCATGCGCGAGGAGGCCGCCGCCGAAGTTGGCGGCGTAATGCACTGTTTCACCGAATCTGCCGAAGTGGCTCGACAGGCCATGGAGATGAATTTCATGATCTCGTTCTCGGGGATCGTGACATTCAAGAACGCGACCGCCCTGAAAGACGTAGCCCGGGAGGTGCCGCTGGAAAACATGCTGATCGAAACAGACTCACCGTATCTGGCACCAGTTCCTCACCGTGGCAGGACGAATCAACCGGCTTACGTGCGTTTCGTGGCCGAGGAAATTGCGCGACTCAAAGACATATCCATCGAATCGGTAGGCGAAGCGACGACCGCGAATTTCTTCAGGTTGTTTAAAGCTGCCACCCCTAGGCCTGAAAGACCATAGGATTGGCAAATGACCGCCTCTACGCCCCACGTGCGAGTGCGCATAATGTATATTATGTTAAATTATATTCGCGATAGACTTGCCAAGAGGTCGAATGATGGATTGCGGCCCGCCCTACCATCCTTCTGGAGAAATCACGCCTTGTGGAGAAATCACAGCGTCACTTGGTGAGGCGCGC
>JANXPQ010000432.1 GCA_025357235.1 Betaproteobacteria bacterium | reverse complement strand
CGCGTCGTCGAGCTCAATTGCACTTGCCTTTCGCATCGCCGCCTCCAAAGTGCATCGTATACAGCTTGGAGTCGGCAGACTATCACTAGTTTCATTACATACGAAGCACTACACTAGCATGGAGATTGAAACCGGCGCGGCCGGAGGCTGCAAACGAAGGTTTGGCATGAGCACGACACCAATGTCTAGGATATCGTCCAACCCGTTACCGCCCGTCAGAATCTGACGTTCAACGATGGACCTATATTTGCGAGCCTCTATCGCGAAAAACAACGTTCCCTGGCGCGTTTTCTCCAAAACGTGTGCCGCCGACACCAGGTATTGACGGCTCCCGTCGTCGATAAAAAACGCAGAGCCAGCGTGGATCGGAATGTCACGTTCCATTCGAAACAGCGGGACCACACAACGCAAGAACTCTGTGTTGATGTGTTGAAGAGATTCCAGCGTTCCCGGCGGAAGCGATACTGAACTCATTTTCTACCCAAATCGTCTGCTCTTCTACGACGGAAAACTCTGCGCTAGCTCTGGAGCTGCCTTCGATGACGCATAACTAGAAGTAGACCTCATGATAAACATTTCTAATATTAGAAACATGTTCATAAAGCCATAAACAAGTTTCCAATAGCATAAGCCTGATCCCGGCCACCTGGAATCTGTAATTACGCTCTTCTCCGTGGCTCATATTTCGATTTGTCAGAGAGAATCCAGAAAAGCAAGCAACGCCGCGCGATCGGCCGTCGACATGGTGCGAAAAGCTTTGCGGGAACGTTCTGCTTCGCCGCCGTGCCACAGGATCGCCTCGGTCAGGCTGCGCGCCCGGCCATCATGCAGCAGTGAAGCGTTGCCGTTGACCTTTTTTCCCAGGCCGATGCCCCATAGCGGGGGTGTGCGCCAGTCGCGCGGGCCGGCGAGGAAATCCGGCCTGCCGTCGGCGAGGCCTTCGCCCATGTCGTGCAACAACAGGTCGGTGTACGGACGAATGATCTGATAGCCAAGCGCCGGAAGTGGGGGGTATTCGCCGGTTTTCATTTCGGGCACGTGGCAGACGGCGCATTGCGCTTTGCCAAACAGCTGCTCGCCGCGCAGCGCCATCGGATCGTCGATGTTGCGTCGTGCGGGCACACCCAGTGCGCGTGTGTAGAAAAGCAATGCGTCGAATGCCCGGTCGGATTGTTCCGGCACCAGGCCCATCGGTCGTTTTCGACAGGCGACCTGGATCTCCGGGCAATTCTCGCGCTCGAACAAACTGGTGGTGACGCCCATGTCGTTCAGGAAAGCCGACGCGTCCTGTTGCTTCAGGCTGGGCTGATTGGCTTTCCAGCCGAAGCGGCCGACTGCGGCGGTTTGCTTCTCCTCATCCCAGACGTAGTTGGGCCGGCCGTTGAAGCCGAGTTGTTTTTGCCGGCGGGCGACAGCGAGCAACTCGCTCTCGGCAATCGCGTCGAGCAGGCCGGTGCCGAACACCGGCGGGGCGATGCGCACCGATGTCATGACTTCCGGTCCGATCGCACCGAAAGCCAGTCCGCTGAAACTCAGCAAGGGTTTGCGCAGGTCGATGGTGCTTCCATCCGCGAACGTTTCCTCGCGGTCTTGCCAGGCAATGGCGGCGTCTCCTTCCGCTGGCACCCGGCCGAGTTCGCCCTGATTCTGCAACTGGTCGCCGTAATTTGGATGCCCCAGCGGCCCGCCGTGCTCGTTCTCTCCGGGGATCGAAAGCCGTACGATCATCGAGGCAAGCGCTTCGCGTTCCGATTCCGGTGCATGGCCGCGGCCATTGTTGATGTGGCAGTCGATGCAGATTTCGCCGTTCGACGTCGGCCCGCGCCCCCATTTGCCGCCGATCGCCAGCAGAACCGCCCAGCGCTGGTGGAACTCCTCTCTGCCATTGGCGAAGAGTTGGCGTTGCGCCTGGTCCAGCCCCGGACCGGGAAGCGAATAAGCCAGCGCCGATTCGTCGGCTACCGTGAAGTCGCCGCCCGACAAGGCAGCCATTTGCAGTTCGCCGGCCAGGGACAGCACCGAACCCGCGACGAACGATGCAGCGAGAAAGGCAGCGGATTCATGGAGCAATTTCTTCATGCCCCCACTATACGGAAAACACCTTTTGGCGCCAGCCATGACGGACGGCAAACGGCTATCCCGTATGCGATTGGGCGGGCGCGGCGGCTCAGCGCGTAATCATTTCGGGATTGAACACACGGAATTTCAGGCTCACCTGGAATTTTGCGTTGGTCTGCCCGCTCGATCCGGCGGAAAAATAATTCGGTTCGTACGGCGCGAACGCGGTTACGAATCGCGCCTTGTCCCTGTCGCTAAGTCCGAGCGCGGCCGGGGCGGCCTCGACCCTGGCGTGGTCGGATGGCACAGGCTGATCCTGCAGGGCAGGCTTCGCCTCGCCCGATGCCGAGGCCGGGATGCCCAGGGATGATCCTTCGAGATCCACCGGCTCGAACACCAGGTTGCCGACCAGGCCTTCCGGCAGCAGCCCGGAGTCTACTGTCTGGCGCTGAAAAAGTTGGCAGTATTTTCAAGCCAGCGTTGCGAGCCCGTAGGCCGCATAGGCGACGAGTGCGGTGCCGGAAATTCGATTGATCCAGAGCAGCACAGGTGGTCGGAACGCAGCAGCGGATTTCGACACGAGCGTCGTTAGGATCACCCACCACAGCATCGATCCGGCAAATACGCCGGCGGCGAACGTGACCGACTGCGATGCCGAGGCGATCGATGCCACGGAAGCGAAGATGCCGGCGAAGAACAGGATCGTCGGGGGATTGGCCATGGTCAGGCCGTAGGCGATGAAAAACGCACGCCAACCGGAACCGGAGATGCTCTTGCGGTTATCCGATTGCTGCGTGCCGAGGGCAATTCGCACGCCGAGCACGACCAGCAGCAGCGATCCGACAAGCTTGATCCAGAATGTGCCCGCCAGCAGCACGGAGGAAATGGCCGTAACGCCGAACGCGGCGATAGCCGCGTAGGTCAGATCCGCGGCGGCCACGCCCGCTCCGAATTCCAGTCCGGCACCTTGTCCGCGATCCAGCGTGCGATGAATGCACAACAGACTCATCGGACCGACCGGGGCCGCGACTGCCAAGCCGATGCTCAGGGACTTCCAGAAGAACCACGCATCCATAATCACATTGCCGGCCGCGTTTTTTCTCGCGCGACCGCGACCGAGCGCACCTTGACGAGCGGTTGTGCCCGGCGTCAATTCTTGAGTTGCACGGCCGGCGGCAGTTGAAACTGCGACTTGTCCGGCTTGCGGTCCGGTTCATAACGCAAGAAGCGCATCGCGTATTCGTACGCGGGGGATTTCACCACAATCTGCAGGGGCGTTTCGTTTGTTTTCAGGAACAATGTGACTTCGCGGTCCTCGATTTCCAGCCGGAATACCTTGCATTTGATGCCGTCGACTTCTTCGGCGCCCAACTCTTTCGCGTTATTTTCGTGGAAATATTCCAGCTCGCGTCCGAATTCGATCTCACGCAGTTTTTCGGCGGTCTCCGACGCGAACAGCGGGAAATGGATTTTGTAATTCGGCCCCGGGTCGACCGTATGCTGTGCCTGATTGGTGTTGCGGTCCACGATCCAGATGTCGGGCTCGGCCACGATGATCAGGCCGTGGATCTTGGTCTGCGGATTCGGCGCATCCTCGAAGCGAAGATAATTGTCGCCAATGCGCCAGACTTTCTTCGTCTGTGCATCGAAGCTGCCTTCGGCAATCTGCTTGCCGACCAGCCGGTATTCCACATAAAGCATTTTGTCGTCCGCGGCATGGGCGGCGAAGGGCGCCAGCAGGAACAACAGGAAAGTCAGGCATCGTCTCATGGCAGGCGTGTGTCCTTCTGAATTGTCGGGCGAAGTCTACATCGGATCGCGCGGCGGCATCCGCTAAGGTTTGTCGTGCCTGGGAGACAGGGTGGGCTGCTGCATTCCCGTCTGTTCCTCGGGCAGGTCGCCGGGCAAGAGCGGGCGTTCCGGCAGGGTATAGATGACCTCGCGCGTTTCCCCCTCGCGGAACACCGACATCGTCAGCCTCGCCCCGACCTTGAGTCCGCGCATGATCGGGGCAATCTTCTCCGCATCCGTGGTTTTCACGCCGTTGATTCGGGTGATGATGTCGCCGCCCAGCAGCAGCGACGTGGTGCCCAGCGTGAATTCGACTTCGCCGCCGCGCATGCCGGCCGCCTCGGCCGGACTGCCGGGTTCGACGACTTCGACCAGCAATCCATCGGTCAACGGCAGCTTCAACACCCTGCGCAGGTCCGCTCCGATCATGGAGCCGTGGAAGCCGATCCACGGCCGGATCATGCGGCCATCCCTGATCAGTGCAGGAACGACGGACTTCACCAGGTTGATCGGAATCGCGAAGCCGATGTTCTGTGCCTCGAGGATGATCGCAGTGTTCATGCCGATGACTTCGCCGCACATGTTCAGCAGGGGCCCGCCGGAATTGCCGGGATTGATCGGCGCATCGGTCTGGATCAAAGGTTCGCTCAACGACAACGGCGTGTCCGGCAGGATGCGGTTGACTGCGCTGACTATGCCGCGGGTCACCGTCTGGTCCAGGCCGAGCGGATTGCCGATGGCGATGACATTTTCCCCGACGCGCACGTGTTCCGAGTCGCCCAGCGGAACCGTGGGCAGCTTGCCCTTGTCCGGCTTCGGGATCCGCAGCACCGCGATGTCGAAGATCGGATCGGCGCCGAGCAGATGCCCTGGAATTACCGAGCCGTCGTCGAGCGTTACGTAGAGGGTCTGACGGCCGAACGCCACATGGGAGTTGGTGACGACCAGGCCCTCCGCATCGTAGATGAAGCCTGAGCCGATGATGCGGGTGACGCGACCCTGCACCCTGTAGGGATTGATGCTTTGCGCGGAAATCATCACCACCGCCGGCGATGCCCGATCGAACAGCGTCGGAATATCGGCCGTGCAATCGGGGCGAGCGGCATGGGCGCAGCCGCCGAGCGCAATCATCATCAGCGCGGCGCACGGCCCGGCCAGGCGTTGCGCAAGGATCGTCATCGTGGTTGCGTTCATGCGGAGGATGGATTTTTGCATTTCAGATGGCGGTTGTGAGGCCGATTGACGGCGGCTGCAGTCGATAGCCTGCTCTCAAACGTCGAGACGCGCCACTGGTTGACCGGACCCCCGACAATCGGTGAGCCGCACCAGCAGCGTCCTGCGTGCTCCTGCCGATCGCATGGCAGCTAGAGGTCGATGGGCCAGTTGATCCCGGCGGTGACGCCGCCATCGACACGCAGCGTCTGGCCGGTGACGAAAGCGGAAGCGGGCGAGGCCAGGTAGATCGCGGCGCCGACCAGATCCTTCACGTCGCCGAGTTTGCCGAGCGGCGTATTGGTCTTCGCCCAGTTGGTCATTTTTTCCTGCTCCCACATTTTCTTCGAAAGCGCGGTCGGGAAGAAGCCCGGCGCGATCGAGTTCACGCGCACCCCGTGTTTGCCCCATTCGTTGGCGAGCGCGCGTGTCATCATCAGCACGCCGGCCTTGCTCATCGCATAAGGCGTGACGCCGGCCAGCGGCGCATAGGTATTGAGCGAATCGACGTTGATGATCGCTCCGGACTTGCGCGCGATCATGTGCCGGCCCACGGCCTGCGCTACCACGAACGCGCCGCGCAGGTTGATGTTCAGGATCCAGTCGTATTCCTCGATCGCGTAGTCCTCGGCCTTCATGCGCTTGTTCACACCGGCCACGCTCACCAGCGTGTCGATGTGGCCGAATTTTGCGATGACATTCGCGACCAGTTTCGCCACGTCGTCGGGTTTGGCGACGTCGCAGATTTCCGATGCCACCGGATGTCTTCCCGTGGAAATCTCCTTTGCGGTCTTCGCCAGGGTATCCGCTTCCCGGCCGGCAATCACCACCTGCGCGTCGCGTTCGGCGAATCCTTCCGCCAACGCCCGCCCGATCCCGCGGCTCGCCCCCGCCACCAGCACGACCTGGTCCGCCACCGAGAACAACTTGTCCTGCATTTTTTCTCCTTTTTATTTAATCTTTATCTAAACCCAACACGGAGGCACGGAGGACACAGAGGACACGGAGAAAACCGGGAGAGAGATAGGGAGCCCATTGCTACTGTGCCGTAACGATTGTGGGGAGAGTGCCACCGCTGCTTCGGTTTCGTGTTGGCTGAACCTCTTCTCACAACAATTCAATTTGTTCCTCTGTTTTTCTCTGTGTCCTCTGTGTCCTCTGTGTCCTCCGTGCCTCCGTGTTGGGTGTTGTCCTTGTTGTCAGACTGAAATAGCCGCGACGCGGACGCCATCGGCGTCTAGCGCGGCGCGGATGCGCCTGGCGAATTCTACGGCACCCGGTTCATCGCCATGGATGCACAGCGTATCGGCTCTTACAACAATGTCCGGTCCATTCATGCTTTTCACTTTGCCTTCTTCGATCATGCGTCTGACCTGGGCGATGGCGGCGTCGGGATCATGGATCATTGCGTCCGGTTGCGTGCGCGGCGTCAGGCTGCCGTCGGGTTGATAGGTTCGATCGGCAAATACCTCGTTAGCGGTTTTCAATCCCGCCTGCTCGCCCGCGCGGACCAGTTCGCTACCGGCCAGTCCGAACAGCACGAGACGCGGGTCGAAATCCTTCACCGCCTGCGCGATTGCCTGCGCGAGTGTTCCGTCCTTCGCCGCCATGTTGTAGAGCGCGCCGTGCGGCTTCACGTGCGCCAGCCTGCCGCCGCAAGCAGTGGCGAAGCCGGCCAGCGCACTGATCTGATACAACACCATGTCATAGGCTTCTGCGGCCGACACGTTCATGCGGCGCCGGCCGAAGCCCTGCAGATCGGGCAGCGAGGGATGCGCGCCGATCGCCACGCCTTTTTTCAGCGCGAGTTCGACCGTGCGATGGAGGGTGCCAGGGTCGCCGGCGTGGAAGCCGCAGGCAATGTTGGCCGACGTCACATGATCCAGCAGCACAGTGTCGTCGCCCATTTTCCAGGCACCGAAGCCTTCGCCCATGTCGCAGTTGAGGTCGAGTGTTTTCATTCGTGCAGATGCTTTTCCACCGCTTCGCGGATGGTGATGATTTCCTGTTCGCGTCTAAGCCACAACGCCTGCGCCTGCGCCAGCGACATCAGTTCGAAGCGCAAGCGGTCGCCGGGACGCAGCTGCGCAAGCAGGTGCAGGTCGACTCCGGCGACTTCGGCGATCTTCGGGTATCCGCCTACGGTTTGCCGGTCCGACATCAGCACGATCGGCTTGCCCGAGCGCGGAATCTGGATTGTGCCAAATGTTACGGCTTCCGACAGGATTTCCGGCGGCCCGCCGACGATGGCGACGGGGCCATCGAGGCGGCACCCCATGCGGTTGGAATCGACGCCTATGAGGAATTCGCCGCTGGTAAGTGCGTCCCGCGCCGCACCGGGGAATGCATCCCAATGGCGCCCTGCCAGGATGCGCAGGATCTGCGGCGAGCGCCCGAGTTTTTCGATGTGCTGGTTGACCGCCCATTTCGGGAAGCTGAAGCTGTGCTTCGACTGGGCAAGTTGCTGCGCCAGTCCAGGATAGGGCGACGTAGCAGCGGCGGCGCCGATCGGCAATACGTCCGCCTGCCGCAGCGCGCGGCCGTCCAGTCCGCCGATGCGTGCGGTGTCGTAGGTGCTGCGGCTGCCCATGACCACGGGAACGTCGAACCCGCCATGCACCGCGAGGTAGGCGCGGCAGCCGGCCATGCCGGCGCCGAAGTCGAGTACCGCACCCGCCCGCACCCGCACCGCTTTTCCTTCCGGAACGGCAATGCCGTCGATGACCGGAGACAGGTCTGCCCCGCACAGTGCGATCAATGCATCGTCTTCGAAGCGCAGGCGCGGGCCGCGCAGCGTGATCTCGAGCGTTGCCTTGTCCGTGTCGTTGGCAGCAAGGATGTTGGCGATGCGATGCGAAAAAAAATCCATGGCGCCGGCTACCGGGACGCCAAGATGCTGGAAACCGTAACGTCCGCGATCCTGCACGGTACTGAGCATGCCGGGTTTGAGTACCGTGACGCTCATCCCGCAGCCTTCGATCGTGATTCGAACTCCTGCGCGGAGATCGGCACGAAGCGCACGGTGTCGCCCGCATTCAGCAGGCTTGGAGGCGAGGCATCGGGTCTGAACAACCGGATCGGCGTGCGGCCGATGATCTGCCAGCCGCCCGGGGTGTCGAGCGGATATACGGCCGTCTGCTCGCCGGCAATGGCCACGCTGCCGGCCGGCACGCGTGGCCGCGGCGTATCCCGCCGCGGTGTCGCAAGGCGCGCATCCAGCCCGCCGAGATAAGCGAAGCCCGGCACGAAGCCAAGCATGTGCACGTGGTAATCGGTGCCGCTGTGAATCGCGATGACGTCATCAATCGACAGGCCGCGGCTGCGTGCAAGCGTGGCCAGATCTTCGCCAAAGGCGCCGCCGTAACATACCGGGATCTCGACCATGCGACCGGCATTGGATATTTCGATGGATTGTGATTTCAGCCAGATGCCGATGGTCGCGGCCAGTGCCTCATAGGGTGAGGTGCCGGCACCGACTGTGGCGGGATCGTAATGCAGCGCCAGCGTCGAGTAGGCGGGGACGATATCGAGCACGCCGATCGGGCGCGAGTCGCGCAATCGCTGAGCGAGGGCGGCGATCCGCGCGCTGAGCGCAGGATCCACGCGATCACCGAATTCGATGATCAGGGCCTGGTCGCCCATCGGGAAGAAATTCGGAACGGGCAGCATGGCGCCAGCGCGGCGGACCCCGGACGTCAGCGCAGGCCGGCGCCCGCCAGACGAAGTCCGTGCGAGGCTTCGATGCGCGGAGCGGTTGCGCGCCTGAACATTTCCTCGTACATCGTCAGCGGATTCATGTCGAACACGGCCCGGGCATCGAATTGCAACACGTACCAGCCGCCCTGCGCGATTTCGTCCTCAAGTTGTCCGGTGGCCCATCCCGAGAACCCGGTGAAAAACCGCTGGCGGTCTGCGTCTTCGGGGTGCTTGAGGATCTCGGCGAGGACGTCGCTGAAACCGCTGATGTAGATGTCGTCGGCGACGAACAGGCCTTTCGCCGGTTTGCTTGACGAGCGGAATGCGAACAGCAG
>JANXPQ010000414.1 GCA_025357235.1 Betaproteobacteria bacterium | reverse complement strand
CTGTTCCGAGTTCCTGCGGGATGTCGTGGGGATCCAGGTTCAGAACAGCGATGAGGAGGCGTCGGCGCTGAACAAGGAAGAGCCTGCGGATGTGATTGCTCTATGGCATGTGATCGAGCATCTTCGTGACCCTTGGGCGATGATCGATGCCATCGCCGGCAAAGTGCGCGAAGGCGGCATCGCCGTGATTGCCACGCCCAACCCGGACGCATTCCAGTTCCGGCTATGGGGGAAGCGTTGGGTGCATGTCGACGCCCCCCGCCATGTCGTCCTGATCCCTCAGGATCTGTTGATCCGGAGAATGCGGGCTCAAGGCCTGGAGCTGGTGCGGCTTACCACATCCGATCCCGGAGGCATTGGCTGGAACTGGTTCGGCTGGGTGTTCAGTTTCGGCAATCTTACCGGAACGGCGTGGCTGCAACGTCCGCTAAGGGTACTCGGCAGAATTGCGCGTGCAGTGGTGAAGCCATACGAAGATAGGGAAGGCCGGGGCGCTGCTTATACGGCAATATTCCGGAAAGTTGCCCGATGAAGTTCTCCATCCTGCTCCCGACGCGGAACCGGCTCGATCTGTTGAAGTTCGCGGTGCAGTCCGTCTTGGACCAGGACTATCAGGACTGGGAGATCGTCGTTTCCGACAATGCCTCGGAAGACGACGTTGCCGGCTATGCGAGAAGTCTCGCAGATGAACGCGTGAAGTATCTTCGCAGCGACGCCTTGCTGCCCGTCACGGAAAACTGGAATCGCGCACTGGAAGCGAGCACCGGCCGGTATTTCATCATGCTCGGCGATGACGATTGCCTGCTAGGCGGTTGCCTTTCCATCGTTGTTGGCCTGCTTCGCGAATACGACAACCCGGATCTGATCTATACGGAGGCGATCCAGTACGCTTACCCGAATGTCATTCCGGGCAACGCGGACGGCTTCACTCAGTTCGGCTACTGTGAATTCCTGAACGGCGAGCGCGAACCCTTTTATCTAAGCAAAGCCGCAACCAGAAGCGCCGTACGAAACGCCATGCGCTTCCGGATCGCCTACAGCTACAACATGCAGCACTCGGTGGTAAGCCGGGAGATTGTCGGGAGGTTGAATGACAAAGGCCCTTTCTTCCAGTCGCCGTATCCTGACTACTATGCGACTAACGCCCTGCTGCTTGTCGCCAGCCGCGTGCTGGTCTGCCCGTGGCCCCTGGTAGGTATAGGCATCAGTCCCAAGTCATTCGGTTTCTACTATTTCAACAAACGCGAAAACGAGGGGGTGGAGTTTTTGCAGAACATCGCTGACCCTGACATCCTTGATCGCGTCAAGGATAAGGTTCTTCCCGGGTCGAATATGAATACGTCCTGGCTGCTTGCGATGGAATCACTGAAGAAAAATTTTTCCGATGAGATTCCGATCGACGTCGCGTATGGGCGCTACAGGTTCATGCAGTTCCGGCAGCTGCTGTGCGGCCCGGGCTCGCGGCTGGCGATTCTTCATGAACTGGAGAAAAGTGGAAGCATTGGGGAGCAGTTATTCTGGCATCTGATCGTCGCTCTAGACCGAATAGGATCGGCGTTGCTGCCAAAAGCATTCTGGAGCCGATACCTGCAAGGACTGCTTGGATTGTTGCATGCGTCCTATCCGCGCTTCGATGCCCGCAAGCGGACGGTCGCTTACAGGAACCTGCTGGAACTGAGCCGGGCCGAGAACAGCATCAGAATCATCCCGGCGTCCTGGCGTGAGCGGTTGAGATTGAAGGATCAGTCATGAAGTCTCTTTGCTTACCAAGGACGCGAAATGTCTAAGGCGAAGCCTTCAGCCTCCATCTGCATTCCCACCTATAACTATCGACACTATTTGTCGGACGCGCTCGACTCCGCGTTAGACCAGGACTTCGCCGATATCGAAGTGGTGGTGGTCGACAATTGCTCGGACGACGGCACGCCGGACCTTATGGAGGAATACTGTCGCCGGGATAGCAGGGTCGTATTTCATCGAAATTCACGAAATCTCGGCATGACGGCCAATTTCAATCGGTCCATGGAACTGGCGCGGGGCGAGTATGTGAAATTCCTTTGCGCCGACGACATATTGGCGAAGGATTGCGTGAGTAAGATGGTTGATGTGCTCGAAGCCCGTCCGGATGTCACGCTGGTCGGTTGCCGTCGCTTCGTCTTCGGTAACGAAAGACGCGAAACCGGAACATTGGGATATGCCAATGAGCCGTTCTCGCGGAGCGGACAGCAGGTGATCCGCGATTGCTACTTCAAGGGGAATCTTATTGGAGAGCCGACCGCAGTCATGTTTCGCAAATCGGATATCGTTGCGGGGTTCGATGAAAACTACTACCAGGCACTGGACATGGAATTCTGGTTTCGGCTTCTCGAAAAGGGAAGTTTCGTCTTCCTCGCCGAGAGTCTTTGCAGCGTGAGGGAGCACGGTTCGAGAGGTACGGCGAATAATCTCCGTGCAGGAAAAGTTACCGCCGATAAGATGCGGTTGTTCGAGCACTACGCGCGCCGGCCTTATCTTCATGGTTCGATGGCCGAGCGTGTCCGCTGGGATGCGCGCATGGCTTCCAGCGT
Organism: Betaproteobacteria bacterium; assembly: GCA_025357235.1. Classification (GTDB taxonomy): domain Bacteria; phylum Pseudomonadota; class Gammaproteobacteria; order Burkholderiales; family JACQAP01; genus JACQAP01. The sequence goes on along the minus strand of JANXPQ010000414.1, from coordinate 556 downwards.
GACCAGAGAAGCTGCCGCGGGGGGCGGGGAAAATGCAGAGGCCGTCAGAAAGGCATTTTATTTCCCGCGCTTTTCATCGTCGATTCTGATCCCACTTGCCTGCGTCCTGACCAAAATTCGCCGCAGGACCGGAATAATCTAGCGGGCCACATCCAGTCCGAGTACCGCTCGTCCAGCTTTCAATCAGCCTATGCGTATATCGATCATCACCGTCTGTCTCAACTCGGCGGGCACCATCCGGGATGCTCTCGAGTCGGTCGGGAAGCAGACCTTCCGGGAGATTGAGCATATAGTCGTCGATGGCGTATCGACGGACGGCACTCAGGACTTAGTGAGCGGTTTTACGCCGAAGGTGGCGCGCCTGGTCTCCGAGCCCGATCGCGGGCTTTACGATGCCATGAACAAGGGAATGGCGGTCGCTACGGGCGACATCATCGGCTACCTCAACAGCGACGATGTCTATGCCGACAGCGACGTGTTGCGGAAAGTGGCCGGGATTTTTGCCGACGGGAACGTGGATGCCTGCTATGGTGATCTGGTGTACGTACAGCAAGAC
>JANXPQ010000404.1 GCA_025357235.1 Betaproteobacteria bacterium | reverse complement strand
GCCACCAGCACCATGTCCTGGATGCGCATGATTTTGCAAACGGCGGCGGCCATTTCCGGCGTGACGCCGGGAGCCAATGCGCCGAGTATCGCGGCATCGGTGCTGTAGTCGAGCAGCCAGTCGCGGAAATCCCCTACCGTCAGATGCGCCACCGGTGCAAACGCAGCGGGGTCGTGCGTATCGAAAATGAGGCGCGTGACTTCGTCGCTCTCGTAAGGCACGACGGCCTCATCGAGGAAAGTCCGCAGCGGCGCGTCGGCCAGCGCCATCTGGGCCGCAACGCGCTCTTCTTCGCTGCCTGCGGCGACGCCGGCGAGCCGGTCACCCGAGCGCGCGGGCGTGGCTTTCGCCAGCAGGGACTTCAAGTCTGGAAAGGTGTAGCGACGATCACCTACGGTGCGGGAGTAGCCTGCCATGGTCCACGTGCATCGGGAGTGCGGACGATGGGACCATCATAGCATCCGTAAACCAGCTGGCCTAAGGCCAGCATTAGGAGCGTCGACACGGAGGACACGGAGAAAAGCAGGAGAGGTCACAGAGAAATGCAAAATATTCGGCGTTGACCATTCTACGTGGATGCACTCCACGTGACATGTATCCATTCAATAGGTTTTCTCCGTGTCCTCTGTGCCCTCTGTGCCTCCGTGTTGGGTTTTGACTTTCGCCCTAGGCAGCATTCTTGAGCCGTTCGGCGATGGCAAGCACGCGATACATCGAGCGCACGACCGGCAGTTCGATCAACTCGCCATCAACGACCACCAGGCCGGTGCTGTCCTGCTCGAACGCGGCGCAGACCTTGCGCGCCTTCTCGATGGCTTTCGCATCCGGCGTGAAGGCTTGGTGGATGATGGCAAGCTGGTTGGGATGGATCGACGCCTTGCCCGTAAAACCGAGGCGCGCACAGGCATTGGCCTCCGTGCGCAAGCCCTCCGGGTCCTCGAGACTCAGATAAGGCACGTCGAGCAGGTCGATGCCGGCCGAAGCGGCCGCGTGCACCAGCCGCGAGCGCGCGTAGAGCAGCGGCTCCCAGGATTTCTCGCAACGCAGGTCAGCGGACATGTCGACTGCGCCGAGGATGATCGAGTCGATGCGCGGTGACGATTTCGCGATCTCGATCGCGCGTTCCAGGCCCTGGTTGGTTTCGATGATGACGCAGAAGCGGATCTGGCGTGCCGGTCCGGATGAGAGCAGTGTCTCGATCAATTGCACTTCCTCGGCCGACCGGATCTTCGGAATCATGATCGAGGGTGGCGGCGCGTCGGAGTCGATGATCGCGCTCAGGTCCTTCAGGCCGTCGGACGTCGATAACCCGTTGATGCGCACCATGCGCTCGACGTGCGGATGCGTGTTCGCCTTGAACAACGGCAACGTCAGTGCCCGGCCTTCGTCCTTGCGGCTGCGCGCAACCGCGTCTTCCATGTCGATGCAGACGATGTCCGCGCCGGAATCCAGCGCCTTGGCATAACGGTCCGGTCGCAGGGCGGGAACGAACAGCAGGCTTCGGCGCGGGCGCACGGTGTGGCTGGATTGCAGCATGGATCGCAGACCGATTCGGATGAAAGACGGCATGCTAGCCTCCTGCCGCCGATCCGCCAAGCGTCGCCGGCGTTCCCAACCGGTACCAATCGACTTTCCGTGTGCCGATCATGATCGCCGCAATCAGCACAAACAGCAGAATCGATCCCATCAACGCCGCCTTTCCTGCACGCCGGCATTGCCGTCGATCTCAACAGCTTCAGGAAAAAAAGAACAGGCGTCCGTCCACTGTCTTTTTGCGCCTGATTTCGATCGCCGCCGTTTGCGCACCGGCCCTCTCTTCGCTCGTCTCGGTCACCGTCTTGCGGAACGGAATCACAAGAACCGGCCCTTTCAGAATCTGGGGCCCGACGGTTTCCGTCTCGAAAGAGCGGATGACCCCATCCCGAAGCGCCTGGCGCTCGCCGATAATGCCTCGCACCATGGCAAGTGGAATCAGGGCAAGAAGGCACAACGCCAGAACCGTCGATAGTTTCCACAACAACGCTCTTTGCATGTTTTCTCCGGTTTGGGAAAGCGCTTTGGGTTACGAGTACGGCGAGGACCATCGGCCGCGATACCGGCGCAAATCGCCATAAGCGACGGCGGCCGCGCACGCGGCAAGCACGAGCTCGAGGCCGAACGTCCAGTGCAACACGAAGTTCAGGTACCAGGGCGAATAGCGCGGGTGCACCGTGAACATCGAGAAAGGCCGATAGCTGAACGGGATCAGCCAGTAGATGTCGCCGACGATCGAATCGAGCAGAAGATGCGACAGGACACCGAGCAGAAAAAACCACAGCGCAACCAGCGGGCGAAGCTCCTTCTTCGCCGCCCATGCGAGCAGGACGCCCGCACAAACCGCCAGCCAGAACGCCGGGATATGCGTCCAGTACAGATGGTGGTGGGTGCGCTGATGGTCGAAAAGATAACAGTAAAGCAGGTCGATATCGGGGAACACGCTTCCCGCCATGATCGCGGCAAGCGGCGCAGCAGAGGCGGGCACGCGGGCCGAAGGCGCCCGCACCAGAGCGCGCCCGATCAGATAGCCGGCGGGAAGATGTCCTATCAGCATGGCCTTTCACCTCCTAGATTCTCAACACAGAGGCACAGATACCCTACGTGCGCAGCACGTCGGAGTACCCTTTCAGGACTCGGAAAAGACAAACAATATGTATGTGATTGCATGGTGGTGCCGAATGCAGAAAATACCTTGGCCTCTCAAGTGGTCCGCGTGAGCTTTCACTCCCTTTTCACGCCAACCAATGAATGTAGCGTCCCTTCGATCAGCTCCGTGTCCTTCGTTTCTCTGTGACCTCTCTTGCTTTTCCTCTGTGACCTCTGTGCCGACGAATCTGGCGTAGAAACTTTAGATCCTCGCCACAGCGGCATCGCGCCGTGTCGCAACGACGACGTAGCGCAATGGCCCGCCGGGCAACACGCTGTCAAACGGATAGCAGGTGACCAGGGTCAACCGGTCGTCGCCGGTATCGAGCAGCACGCGCACATCCTTGTTGCGCACAACTTCGATTCCGGTGACCACGTAGTGCACCACGCGCCAGCTTGCGGCATGCACGACCATCCTGTCGCCGGAGCGCACATCCCGCAAAAAAGAAAAATGACTGTCGCGACCCCCACTGACGACGGCATTGCCTGGATCGCCAGGCAACGGCGTGCCGTCGATGTGGCCGGGGCCGAAGGCAAGAGTGCGTCCTCCTGCTCCCGCCAGCACATCAATGTGGCGCCCTGGCGCGGCGCCTCCAGCCGCGCGACCGGAGACAATTTTGCCCACGGCCACGGTTTCACTGCAGCACCGGTCGCGAGCGACCGGTGCCACGCCAAAGCGATCAGCCGCTGCGCCAGCCGCGCCTGCGCACGGGCGACCATCGCTTCGCCTGTCCGCCACAGCGACATAACCGTCGATCCCGTATCCGGCATGCGTTGTACGCGCGCCGTCATTGTTTGCGCTTTGCCAGCGAGTACACGAACAGCCCGAGGAAGCCAGCGCCGATTGCCAGGAGCAGATACAGCAAAGCGGGCGACTTTTCACTTTTTGGCAGCGAGTCGAACACCGCTTCATGTGCCTCCACCTGCGGCACGCTAACTTGCGCTGCCGTCGTGGCGCTGACTGTCTGGCTCGCCAGATGCACCGGACCTGCGTCCTGCTTTTCAGGCGCCTCTGTTTCGGTTCCGCGACCCTGGACCGGTTCGGACGACGCCAGGGTCGGCGAACCCGAAGCCTGTGCCCGCGGCGCGATGACGGTCAGCGACAGGACCGTCAATGCGAGCAGCAGCGCGAAAGCCGTCCCTGCGAGCACGGCGGTAATCACGATGCGGAACACATCGCGGGCCATTGAAACTGCCGGCGCCTGCGGCCCGGCCAAACTGCGATTCGGAAATACATTCATGTCGTTCCCCGGTTGCTGTTGATGTGCGACTTGCACGGACGCCATTGAAACGCCGCACCGGGGCGGCAGAACGCCAGGGAAAGGGAAAGCTGCGGGCAAAAAGTGGCAACAAAATGGCATTTAGTGCGTCGCTGCGATTCGCGGTGGCGCTCGGGTATAGTGCTTCGCCATGCAGCAATGGAACAAACAATTGACCACAGAGGCACAGAGGGCACAGAGGAATGCAAATTCAAGGTGGCGAAAATGGAATGTAAGCGTGCCGTGCGCTGAATTCGGATCTCGGAATATTTTCGCCACAGTTCTTTACCGGTTTTCCTCCGTGCCCTCTGTGCCTCTGTGGTGAAAAGTTTTTTCTAAACGCCCTATCGTGCCGAGACGCATAGCCATAGTCGAAGACGACCCCGCGATCCGCGAAAACTACGCGGACGTGTTCCGTCGTCAGGGTTACGAGGTCGCGGCTTTCTCCAACCGTCCGGAAGCACTCAAGGCGATGCGCATCCGCCTGCCGGACCTGGCGCTGATCGACATCGGGTTGGCAGACGAAATCGAAGGCGGCTTCGCGCTGTGCCGCGAGCTGCGCGCCCTGTCATCGACCTTGCCGATCATCTTCCTGACCGCGCGCGACGGCGACCTCGATACCGTGTCGGGCCTGCGCATGGGCGCGGACGACTACCTGACAAAGGACATCAGCCTGCCGCACCTTCTCGCCCGCATCGCCGCGCTGTTCAGGCGCGTCGAAGTCATGGGCGCGCCACCTGCGGCCGAAGATGTGCTCGAACGCGGCAAGCTGCGGCTCAATTTGAAGCGCATGGAAGCGCACTGGGCGGACAAGCAGGTCGAACTCACGCTGACGGAATTCTGGATCGTACATGCGCTCGCCAAATATCCGGGGCACGTAAAGGATCGCGACGCGCTTATGCGCGAAGCCAGCCTGACCGTGGACGACAGCACCATCACCTCCCACGTCAAGCGCATCCGCCGCAAGTTCGCGGCACTCGACGCCGCTTTCGATTCGATACAAAGCGTCTATGGCATGGGCTACCGCTGGCATGGCGACCGCTGATCTGCCAGCAATCCGCGAGCGTCACGGGCCGGGTTTGCGCTTCGGATTGCGCCTGAAACTTTTCCTGGCCGCGAGCATCCTGCTGCTGATTCCCCTCCTCGGCTTTCT
>JANXPQ010000286.1 GCA_025357235.1 Betaproteobacteria bacterium | reverse complement strand
TGCTGGTGCCGTTTTTCGTGGCGCCCATCCTCGTGGTGATCATCGCCAGCTTCCTCGGCAACGATGGCTTCGGCGGCATGATCCCGCACTTCACGCTGGTGAACTATGCCTCGATATTCACCTCCGCGCTGACCTGGAAGCTCTACTTGAGCACGATCAAGTTCGCCACGCTGACCTGGGGGCTGACCCTGGTCATCGGCTTCTGGATCGCCTACTTCCTGGTATTCCACGTCCGCAACCAGTTGCTGGCGATCGGCCTGTTCCTCCTCTGTACCGTGCCGTTCTGGACGTCGAACATCATCCGCATGATTTCCTGGATCCCGCTGCTCGGCAAGAACGGCCTGGTCAACACCGGCCTGATCGCCACTGGCGTGATCGACCAGCCGCTCGAGTTCCTGCTGTTCTCCGATTTCGCGGTGGTGGTTGCCTACACGCACCAGCTCACCATATTCATGATCGTGCCGATCTTCAACGCCATGTCGCGCATCGACAAGCGTACCCTGGAAGCCGCGCGAGACGCCGGCGCCAGCCGCTTCGAGATCATGCGCTACATCGTCGTGCCGCTCAGCCGCAACGGCGTCGCGCTCGGTTCCATCTTCGTGCTGTCGATCGTCATGGGCGATTTCTTCGTGGTCAAGGTCATGAGCGGTGGCGGTTCGGCTTCGGTGGTGTCAGCGTTGTTCGAGGACATCGGCGTGTTGCAATACCCGCCGGCGGCAGCGGCGGCGGTCGTCCTGCTGCTGGTGGTGGTCGTCATGATCGCGCTGATCCTGCGAACCGTGGATGTGCGCAAGGAGATTGCACGATGAGCGCGACCCCGGTCCCGATCGCCCGCTTTCCCAAGCAGGCGCGGCGCGTAGCCGTATATCGCGACGAGAGCAAGCGGCCATGGACGTTCTGGGTGCTGGCCACCCTGTTCACGGCTTACGTGCTGGCTTTGTACGGGCCGATGCTGTGCATCTACCTCCTGTCGTTCCAGGATGTGCGCGGCGGCCTGGTGTTTCCGATGAAAGGGCTGTCGCTGCACTGGTTCGTCGATCTGTTCACGCAGGTGCGCACCGGTGACGTCAAGGGAGGCTTCGAACGCTCGATCATCCTGGCGATCCTCGTGACGGTGCTCACGGTCGTCGGCTCGTTCATGGCGGGGCTCGCTTTCCGCAACCGTTTCAAGGGCGACGGCATCGTCTTCTATCTCATGATCGGCAGCCTGGTGGCGCCCGGCCTGGTGCTCGGCATCGGCGTGGGCCTGTTGTTCCAGTATCTCGGGCTGCAGGCGAGCTGGTACACCTCGGCGTTGGGCGCGCATCTGAGCTGGACGCTGCCCTTCGGCGTGTTGGTCATGTTCGCGGTGATGTCGCGTTTCGACCGCGCCTGGGAAGAAGCGGCGCGCGATCTGGGTGCCACCCGCTGGCAGATCATCCGCATGGTGGTTGTACCCATCCTCGCGCCCGGCATCGTCGCGGTCGCGCTGTTCGGCTTCACGCTCTCCTACGATGAATTCTCGCGCACGCTGCAGACTTCCGGGCCGCTCAACACGCTGCCGCTCGAAATCTGGAGCATGACGCTGAACGTGACTTCGCCGTCGCTGTATGCGCTCGGGACGGTTACGACACTGGCTTCGTTTCTGATCATCGGCGTCTGCCTCGGTGCGATCGCCCTGATGCAGAGGCGGCGTTCCAACAAAATGAGTGAACAACAATGACAGTCACCACAGGAGATATCGAACTCGCCGGTGTTTACAAGCATTTCGGCGGGGTCGCCGCAGTGGACGGTGTGAACCTCAAAATTACAGATGGCGCCTACTGTTGCTTCCTCGGTCCGTCCGGGTGCGGCAAGACCACGATCCTGCGCATGATCGCCGGCCACGAAGACCCGACCGGCGGTGAAATCCTGATCGGCGGCGAAGACGTGATCGGCCTGCCGCCGGTGGAGCGGCGCACGGCGATGATGTTCCAGTCGTACGCGCTGTTCCCGCATCTGACGGTGCGCGACAACGTCGCCTTTCCGCTGCGCGTGCGCGGCCAGTCTGCCGCCGAGCGTTACAAGACGGCCGATGCCATGCTGGAGAAGGTGCGATTGACCGAACTGGCAAACCGCCTGCCGGGACAACTCTCCGGCGGCCAGCAGCAGCGCGTGGCGCTGGCGCGCGCCGCCATCACGCAGCCGCGCGTGCTGCTGCTCGACGAGCCGTTGTCCGCGCTCGACGAGCAGTTGCGCATCTAGATGCGCACCGAATTGCGCCGCATGCAGCGCGAGCTCGGCATTACCTTCGTCCATGTCACCCACACCCAGCTCGAAGCCATCGCGCTGGCCGACATCGTCGTGGTCATGGAGAAGGGTAAGATCAAACAGGCCGGTGCGGCACGTGAGGTCTATGCGCAGCCGCGCGACCGCTACGTGGCTGAATTTCTCGGCGGCCAGAACGTGTTCTCCGGCAAGGTCGAAAGCGTCAACGGCGCCAGCGTGATCGTCAGCGCGCCGGATTCCGCATCCATAGTCGTACCGCTGCTTGGCCGCTCCGTTGTTCACGGCGGCGACAAGGTGGACCTGGCGGTGCGGCGCGACGACATCCATTTGCACCGGCCCGGTTCCCCGGTCGAGCCGGGATGGAACACCATCAACACCCTGATACGCGCCATCGAATACCAGGGCGCGTTCGTGAAAGTCATGCTCGAGACGATCGGTGAGGCGGAATTCGTCGCCTATGTCCCCGAACGTGAATTTTTTATCGATTCGTTCAATGTCGGCGATATCGTCATCGCCGCATGGCAAGCTGAACGCTCATTGCTTTTGTCGTAGGGATTCGTTTCCAGGAGACCGAAACATGCAGATCAAATTCAACTTCAACGGCAAGCCGGTATCGGTCGACGTGCCACCGCAGGAACTGCTCTCGGAATTATTGCGCGAGCGCCTTGGCCTGACCGGCACCCACATCGGCTGCGATACCAGCCAGTGCGGGGCCTGCGTCGTGCACGTCGACGGCGCCTCGGTGAAAAGCTGTTCGACGCTGGCAGCGTCATTGAACGGCGCGACCGTCACCAGCATCGAAGGCCTGGCGCCGGCCAGCGGGCTGCATCCGATGCAACAGGCTTTCCACGAGCATCACGGATTGCAATGCGGCTTCTGTACGCCGGGGATGGTCATGAGCGCGGTGGATTTCGCCAAGGACAATCCGAAACCGTCGCCCGAGGCGGTGCGCAACTGGCTCGAAGGCAACATCTGCCGCTGCACCGGTTACCAGAACATTGTGGCGTCGGTCATTGCGGGAGCCGCAGCGATGCACGCCAACGCAAAAGGAGCCTGACGCCATGCCCGATCAACACAGCAAGAGTCCGGCCCCGGCCAATCCGACCGGCATCGGCGCGGCGATCCGCCGCAAAGAGGACATGCGTTTCCTGCTCGGGCGCGGCAATTACGTCGCCGACATGAAGTTCCACAACATGACGTTCGGCGTGCTGCTGCGCTCGCCGCACGCGCATGCGCGCATCAAGTCCATCGACACCAGTGCCGCACTCGCGCTGCCGGGCGTGGTTGCCGTATTCACAGGTGACGATTTGCTGGCGGACAAGGTCGGCACCCTGCCGTGCGCGTGGCCGGTAACGGGCAAAGGCGGTGCTGCCACCAAGGAACCCCCGCATCCGGCTCTTGCACAAGGCAAGGTGCGCCACGTCGGCGATCCGGTCGCGTTCGTGGTTGCTGAAACGGTCGAACAGGCACGTGATGGCGCCGAAGCGATGATGGTGGACTACGAGGAACTCCCGGCGGTCGTCGGCGTGCTCGATGCGCTCAAGCCGGGCGCGCCGGCGGTGTTCGATGACATTCCGGACAACGTCTGCGTGGACTGGGAAATCGGCGACAAGGCGGCCACCGATGCCGCGTTCGGCAAGGCCGCGCATGTCGCGCGTATCAGCCTGGTCAACAACCGGCTGGTCGGCAATCCGATGGAGCCGCGTGCCGCGATCGGCGACTACGATATTTCACGCGACCATCATACGTTGTGGACCACCAGCCAGTTTCCGCACATCGCCAAGTTGCTGATGGGCAACTTCGTGCTCGGCATCCCGCAGCACAAGCTCAGGGTCGTGTCGCCGGATGTCGGCGGCGGCTTCGGCGTCAAGCAATTCCACTATGCTGAGGAAGTGCTGGTGACCTGGGCGTCGCGCAAGGTGCGCCGGCCGGTGAAGTGGGTGTGCGAGCGCAGCGAAGGTTTCATCTCGGACGCGCACGCGCGCGACCACGTCACCGAAGCCGAGATGGCGCTCGACGAGAATGGAAAATTCCTCGGCCTGCGCGTGAGCACCACCGCCAACATGGGCGGCTACCTTTCGACGTTCGGTCCGAACATTCCCACCAATTTGTACGGTCCGCTGCTGGCCGGCGTCTACACCACCCCGGCGGTCTACTGCGAAGTCAAATGCGTATTCACCAATACGCTGCCGGTCGATGCCTATCGCGGCGCCGGACGGCCGGAAGCGACGTTCTGCCTGGAGCGCCTGGTCGACGTCGCGGCGATCGAGATGAACATCCCGAAAGACGAGATCCGCCGCCGCAACATCATCCGCAAGGAGGCTTATCCTTACCAGACGCCGGTGATGATGAACTATGACAGCGGCGATCCGCTCGGCTGCCTGGAAAAGGCATTGCTCGCCGCGGACTGGAAAGGTTTCCCCGCGCGCAAGGCGGACGCGGCAAAACGCGGCAAACTGCGCGGCCTCGGGCTGTGCACGTACGTGGAAGCCTGCGGGCTGGCGCCCTCGCGCATCGCCATCCGGCTCGGCGTGCGCGGCGGCCTGTTCGAAAGCGCGACCGTGCGCGTGCATCCGACCGGACACGTGACGGTGCTGATGGGCACGCACAGCCACGGCCAGGGCCACGAGACCACGTGCGCACAGATCATTTCCACCAAGCTCGGCATTCCCGCCGAGAACGTCGAAATCGTCTTCGGCGATACCGACAAGGTGCAGTTCGGACTGGGCACCTACGGATCGCGTTCGGCCGCGGTCGGCGGTTCCGCATTGGCGAAGGCAGCCAACAAGGTGATCGTCAAGAGCAAGAAGATCGCCGCGCACATGCTGGAGGCGGCGGAAAGCGATATCGAATTCGAAGGCGGTGTCTTCACGGTGGCCGGCACGGACCGCAAGAAGACTTTTGGCGACGTCGCGCTGATGGCGCACTTCCCGGTGGACTATCCGCTGGAGATTCTCGAACCCGGCCTGGAAGAACAATCTTTCTACGATCCGGTGAATTTCACGTTCCCCTGCGGCGCTCACCTTGCCGAGGTCGAGATCGATCCGGAAACGGGCTTCGTGCAACTGCTCAATTACGTTGCGGTGGACGACGTGGGAACCGTCATCAATCCGATGATCGTCGAGGGCCAGATCCACGGCGGCGTCGTGCAGGGTGTCGGCCAAGCCTTGTTCGAAGATTGCGTCTACGACCACAGCTCCGGGCAATTGCTGTCTGGTTCGTTCATGGATTACTGCATGCCGCGCGCTGACAGCGTACCGAACATGACGGTGGAAACCCACGTCACGGCCTGCACGCACAACGAACTCGGCGTGAAGGGTTGCGGCGAAGTTGGCACGATCGGATCGCCCGCCACCGTGATCAACGCAGTCGTCGATGCGCTCCAGCATCTGGGCGTGACGCACGTGGACATGCCGGCCTCGCCGAATCGCGTATGGCGGATCATCGCGAATGCCGGCGGCGGACAGCCGGCGAAGTAAGAAAGAGGAAAGAGGAAAGAGGAAAGAAAAGACGTGCTGCGTGCTCAGTAAGGGCCAATCACCAATCACCTTTCACCAATTACTAAACATAGCGTCTTAAACAATGCCGCATAGTCGTCGCAACACTGGATTGGGTCTTTTCCATCTGTCGAAGCAGTCGTCGACGGTGCGGAGCAGGTCGTCCAGCGTGGCGAAATATCGGTTGTGGGTGGCGAGGCGTCTTGCCAGCTTCCACACCCGCTCGATCGGCGCGAGTTGGGGGCTGTATGGCGGCAGGAACAGCAGGGTCAGGACACGGCGGTACTTGCGCACCAGTGGCGCCAATAGGAGGGCATGGTGGTACCGGGCATTGTCCAGCACGACGACCATGCGCTTGTCGTGCGAACGGTGTTGCAGCAACTTCTTGAGGAAGGACCTGAAAGTCAGCGCATCGAACGTCGGACACATCGCGTGGACGAACTTGCCCGTGCCTAAGCTCACGGCACCGAAACAGGCCACGGACTTGCGAGTCGGCGCGTGGATCAGCACA
>JANXPQ010000268.1 GCA_025357235.1 Betaproteobacteria bacterium | reverse complement strand
CCGAAAACGGTTCGTCCATCAGCAGGATCTTGGGATCGAGAATCAACGTCTGCGCCAGTGCAACGCGCTTGCGCATGCCGCCCGAAAGTTCGTGCGGATATTTGTGTCCGTGCGCGGCAAGTCCGACGCGCCTGAGCCAGTCCGCCGCTCTAGAGCGCGCCTCTCGGGCGACGACACCGCGGAATTCGAGGCCCGCGGTGACGTTCTGCAAGGCAGTGCGCCACGGCATCAGGGCTTCGTTCTGAAACAGATAACCTGCACGCGTATTGATGTCCCGCAGCTTCTCGCCGAACACGGTCACGCTGCCCTGCGTAGGGGCGAGCAGGCCGGCGGCGACATTCAACAGCGTGGACTTGCCGCAGCCGGTGGGGCCGACCACTGATACGAACTCGCCTTCCATGATGTCGAGGCTCACGTCCGCGACAGCCGTGTAGCCGGCATTGCCTCCCCTCGCGGCGAAGGTGCAAGTCACCCCTTCCAGTCTCAGTGAACTCTGCATGCTTATTTGTATTTCTGCAGCGCTTTTTCCACGAAAGCATTGGTATAGGTCTGATTGATCCATACCACCGGCGCACGACGCACTGCGTTGTTGTGCGCCAGCAGCACCTTGTAAGAATTGTCGACGCCCTTCTTCGGGATCATGCCGTCCTTCGAATACGTCGGACGAAGCCGCTCGAATGCGGCCGCGTAGAGCGCCTTGTCTCCGAGCAGGTATTCCGGCGGCACCGTGTTGAGCACATCCTCGGTGCTGCTCTTTTGCAACCAGAGCAGCGCGCGCACGATCGCATTGGTCAAAGCCTGTACGGTATTCGGGTTTTGTTCGATGAACTCCGTCCGCGCATACAGCGTAGCCGCCGGCATGCTGCCGCCGAATACGTCACGCACACCTTTGTCGGTGATGGTTTCGACCACGATCTTCATGTCGCCGGATCGCTCCAGCAACGTCATCACCGGTTCGGCGCCCGACAAGGCGTCGATTTCGCCGCTGCGCATGGCCGCCACTGCCGACGGCCCGGTGCCCACGCCGATGATCGAAACGTCGTCTTGCTTGAGTCCGACCGAGGCCAGCAGATGATTGACCAGCATGTGGGTACTCGACCCCGGCGCGGACACGCCGATCCTCATGCCCTTCAGATCCTTTGCCCAGGAGTAGCCCGCCGCCTTGTCCTTGCGGATGCCAAGCTCGAGCCCCGGATTCATGCCCTGCAGCACGAAGGCCTGCACTTTCTGCGCGAGTGTCTGCATCACGATGGTGTGTTCGTACGCACCGGAGACGACGTCGGCGCTATGGCCGATCAGCGCCTGCAACGCCCTTGAGCCGCCGGGGAAATCGTTGATCTCCACCTCCAGGCCTTCGTCCTTGAAATAGCCCAGGCGATCGGCCAGCGTCAACGGCAGGTAGTAGAGCGTGGTGCGCCCGCCGATGGCCAGAACCACCTTGGATTTTTCGGGCGCAGCCGCGCCGGCCGGCGCCGCGAACAGGGCGCAAATTGCGGCAAGCGCGAGGAGAATGCCTTTCACAGGTAGCGTCGCCAAGGGTGAACGAGGTTCAGTTCTCCGGGTTGAGAACGAACTGGCCCCTGTAATCGATGGAATCCTTCGTGTGCAAATTCATCGCCGTCAGTCCTTTTCGCGCCCGGCATCGCGCATGGCCTGCCTGATTTCGGCCACTTCCGTGCGCAGTTGGCGGATATCCGCGTGCATCTCCCGCCGCATCGCGCGCTCCTCGTCGCCGATCAGCTGCGCGATCTCGTCGTGCAGCTTGCGGATGTCCTGGTGCATCTCCCGGCGCAGCAGTTTTTCGTCCTCTCCGACGAAGAACGCCGCAATGCTCGCGGTTACCAGCGAGAACAGCGTGAAGCCGAACAGCACCATCAGTCCGGCAAACAGCCTTGAGGCAGTCGTCGTCGGCACGAAGTCGCCGTAGCCGATGGTCGCGCCCGTGACGAAAGCGAGCCACACGCCGTCCGCATAGCTGTGGACCGTGGGCTCAAGCCAGTAGAAGCCTGCGCCCGAGAGCGCCAGTGACATCGCCGCCAGCCCCATGATGAAGGGAATACCGCTGGGCGTGAAGACGTTGCGCAACGACCCGAGCACGCGGGTCATCAGCAGACCGACCAGCGTGAGCCGCAGCAGCCGGGCGATCGCCACCCACTCCGACTCGAAGCCAAACAGGTTCGCCGCCGCGGAAACAATGATCACGATGTCCAGCCAGTTGCGCAGCACGTAGGCCGCGCGATGCGAAGTCAGCAGCAGCATCCAGGCGAACTCGGCGCTGAAGGCCAGGAATATGAACCAGTCGAGCGCACGCCCGGCAGCTTTCAGCAACGGGTCCTCGGCGCCCTGCTCCAGCGCGAGCGCAACGATCGAAAGCAGCGCCACGCCGATCATTGCCCAGTGCAGGCGGCGCTCCCAGGCATGGGCCCGTGGGTTGTCCCAGGGCGCAACGCCGCCCAGGCCGATCCAGCTGCGGCGGACCTCAGCCATGGCCACCCGGGTGCGGGTCAGACGGCCCCGGCCCGACGCAGCAGTTCTGCGATCGCCTCTGCGACGCGGCGGTAGCCCTTTGCATTCGGATGGATCGGATCCGATTTGAGTCCATGGTCGAACAGTACCTCCTGCATCACCTTGTTTTCCAGCGGCAGCGACAACTCCTTCGCGAGCCTGCCATAGAACGCCGGCGGACCGCCAAACAGTTCCGGCGTCGGCACGCCGATCAGCACGACACCGGCGCCACTTGCCTTTGCCATTTTCACCATCGCGCGCAGGTTCGATTCGATGCTTGCGGGATCGGACTTGCGCAGCATGTCGTTGCCGCCCATGCAGAGCAAGATCAGCCTGGGCTTGATCTCATAGAGCACCGCGGGCAGGCGTTCCAGCCCATCGGCCGTGGTTTCTCCCGGCACGCCCGCGCCGACGACCGTGCGGTTCAAGAGCTTCGCCAGCACGTTCGGATAAGCCTCTTCCGTCCCGGCGCCGGTGCCGTAGGTCAGGCTATCGCCGAAGGCGAGAACGACATCGCCGATGCCGAGCTTCGGCAGCGGCGGCGGCTTCTCGCCGCAGGCGGCGAGCGCGCTCAGCAAAAGCGCGGCCACCAGACTTCGAAGTAGCGCTGCGGCTGTTCGAACTCTCCTGTTCATGGTCCAAAGCGCGAGGTGCGAGGGCCGGGGTGCGAGGGCCGAGTATAAAGCTTCAGGCAGTTCACCCGAACCTCGGCCCTCGTACCCCGGCCCTTTTGTCCGGCGAATGAGACTTCATTCGCCGGCAACCGTCATCCCCTCGACCAGCACCGATCCACACTGGCGCGAGCCGCGCACGATCACATCCGAGCCGATCGCGGCGATATGCCTGAACATGTCCTTGAGATTGCCGGCTATGGTGATTTCCTGCACGGGATGGGAGATCTCGCCGTTCTCGACCCAGAATCCCGCGGCGCCGCGGGAGTAGTCGCCGGTGACCATGTTGACCCCCTGTCCGAGCAGGTCGGTCACCAGCAGGCCCCTCCCCATCTTCTTCAGCAGCGCGGGCAGATCGCCATCGGTGGAATCCATGCCGAGGTTGTGATTACCGCCCGCGTTGCCGGTGGACTGAAGCCCAAGCTTGCGCGCGGAATAACTGCCGAGGAAATAACCCTGCAGCACGCCGTTTTGCACGATGTCGCGCGCCCGGGTCGCCACGCCTTCGTCGTCGAATGGGCTGCTGGCCAGTCCCTTGAGAACGTGGGGCCGGTCATGGATATGCACGTTCGGCGAAAACACTGTCTTGCCGAGGCTGTCGAGCAGGAAGGAAGATTTGCGATACAGGCTGCCGCCGCTGACTGCAGCGACGAAATGACCGAGCAGGCCGGAGGCAACCGGCGCTTCGAACAGCACCGGCACGCGCGCGGTCGCCACTTTGCGCGCGCCCACGCGGCGCGCGGCTCGCTTGCCTGCACGGGTGCCGACCTCGGTCGCCGCATCGAGATCCGCCGCAGAGCGGGCGATGGTGTACCAGTCATCGCGTTGCATGTTGTCGTCCTTGCCGGCGATCATCGAGCAGACGATGCTGTGGCGCGAGCTCGGATAACCGGCGAGGAAACCGTTGGAATTGCCGTAGGCGAAGTGCGATTGCTGCACCGAGACCGAGGCGCCCTCGGAATTGGATATCCTGGGATCCGCGGCGAACGCGGCGTCTTCGCAGGAACGGGCCAGTTCGATGGCCTGCTCCACGTCGATGGCCCAGGGATGATAAAGATCGAGTTCAGGGAACTGCGTCGCCAGCAGGTCGGCGTCCGCCAGTCCGGCGAATTGGTCCGATGCAGTCAACCGCGCGATCGACAGGGCGGCGTCGACGGTGTCACGCAGCGCCTGCCCGGAAAAGTCCGAAGTGCTGGCGTGGCCGCGTTGCTTGCCGATATAGACGCTGACGCCTACACCCTTGTCGCGGTTGTACTCAATGGTCTCGACCTCGCCGCGGCGGACCGTGACGCTCTGGCCGAAGCCTTCGCTGGCCTCGGTCTCGGCGGCCGTGGCGCCGCGCTCACGGGCATAGTCGAGTACATCGCGGGCAATTTGCCTGAGGATGTCGGCTGAATGGGTGAATTCGCTGCTCGCCAAGATGTTTTTCCGAAGCTCGATAGTGAAGCGGCGTGCCGCCGACAGATCAGCCGCACGCCGCAGAAGGAAATGTTTCGTTATGATACCAGCTTGCCGACTCAGGACTCCCAGGACTCGCCAGTGGAAGAAGAAGTTCAGCCCAGCAGGACAAGGCGCAAGCTAGACGACCAGGCGCTGCAGGATCTGGGGGAGGCCTTGGTGGCCGTAAGCGAAGAAAAACTGGCCGAGCTCGACCTGCCCGAGCGGCTGGGCGACGCGATCATGCATGCGCGCGGTATTTCCAAGTTCGGCGCCTTGCGGCGCCAGATGCAGTATATCGGGCGCCTGATGCGCGAAGAGGGTGACGCCGAAACGATTCGCGCCAGGCTGGACGCCTGGAACGGCGTATCGGTCGAGGAAACGGTTCGCCTTCACCTGATCGAACGCTGGCGTCTCCGGCTGCTCGACGACGAAAAGGCACTCGATGCGCTGATAGCCGAATATCCCCGCGCAGAAATCCAGCGGTTGCGCACGCTGATTCGGAACACCAAACGCGAGAAAGAAGCCGGCAAGCCGCCGAAGAGCTTCCGCGAGCTTTTCCAGGTGCTCCGCGAAACCCTGAACTCACAACACGATTGAACCACGGATTCATGAGCGAAAACGAACAGGTTGTAATCGGGCTGGTGTCGATCAGCGACCGGGCGTCGAAAGGCGTCTACAAGGACGAAGGCCTGCCGGCGCTGGATGAATGGCTCGGCAAGGCGATTCGCAATCCGCGCCGTGTGATCGAACGCCTGATCCCCGACGAGGAAGCGGTCATTTCGCACACGCTCAAGGAGTTGTGCGACAAGGAACGTTGCCATCTGGTACTGACCACCGGCGGCACCGGCCCGGCACCGCGCGACGTCACGCCCGAGGTGACGCTTGCCGTCGCGGATCGCGAGATGCCCGGCTTCGGCGAGCAGATGCGCCAGATCAGCCTGCACTTCGTGCCCACGGCGATCCTGTCGCGCCAGGTCGGCGTGATCCGCGGCAAGACACTGATCGTCAACCTTCCCGGCCAGCCGAAATCCATTCGCGAGACACTGGAAGGCCTGAAGGACGCGGACGGCAAACAAATCGTCCATGGCATCTTCGCGGCGATCCCCTATTGCGTAGACCTGATCGGCGGGCCTTACATCGAAACCGACGACACGGTCTGCAAGGCTTTCCGTCCCAAATCCGCCATCCGGCCTAAAGCTTGATTTTCACCACAGAGGCCCAGATACCCTACGTGCGCAGCACGTCGGAGTACCCTTGTAGAGCGCAGAGAAATGCAAAGAACAATGAACAGGAGTAATCCAGGATGATATTGGCTAGTGGAATTGTGCAGAGTTCGTCGCCATACTTCATAACAATCATTTTGTTTTCGGCTTTCCTCTGTGTCCTCTGCGCCTCTGCGGTGAAAAGGTTTTCGCATGAGTGAAGCACTGCAGGCAGTAGAAATAGAAACACGCCCGAAGCCCAGTCACAGCGTCATCTGGCTGCACGGCCTGGGTGCTGACGGCAACGACTTTGTGCCCATCATCCAGGAATTATCGCTGCCGCCGGTGGGCATCCGGTTCGTGTTCCCGCATGCGCCGATGCGTCCGGTAACGGTCAACGGAGGCTTCGTGATGCGTGCCTGGTACGACATCGTCTACCAGGATCTGGCCCTGAAGGAGGACGAACCCGGCCTGCGGCAGTCGCAGAAGTCGATCGAGGAACTGATTGCGAGGGAGGAATCGCGCGGAGTGCCGGCGAATCGCATCGTCATCGCCGGATTTTCGCAAGGCGGTGTGATTTCGCTGCAGACCGGGCTGCGCCAGCCGAAGCGGCTGGCCGGCGTGATGTCTCTCTCCGCCTATCTGCCGCTGGCGTCCACAATCGGAAAAGAACGCAACGCGGCCAACTATGACATGCCGATTTTCCTCGGCCACGGCACCGCGGACAACATCGTGCCGTTGCCGCTGGGAACCGCATCGCGCGATCAACTATTGAAACTGGGTTACGACGTCGACTGGCACCAGTATTCGATGCCGCACTCGGTCTGCGCCGAGGAACTCGAGGACATCGGTGCGTGGCTCGCGCGCGTGCTGACCTGACGCTGGCCGGTTACGCCCCCACGCGCTGCATGATGCGGTAGCGCGCCATCTCGAATTCGCTGCCGTGCTCGAGAAGAAGGCGCGGCTCCAGCACGTAACTGGTGCTGTACACCTCCATCTCCAAACTCGAATCGGGCAGGAAGGTGCCCGCGGGCAGCAGCAGGCTCACTTCATTCAAGCTCGCATCGCCGCCGGAGTGCGACGGCAACAGCAACGCTTTCGAGGTTTGCTGGATATCGGTCCTGCGTCTGAGCTCGACGAGGCGTGCGCCACGCGCGAGAAGCTCGATGCCTACATTGCGCCGGCCGTCTTCCTGCGCCGCAAGGCGACGCACGATGCCGACCGCCCAGATGCGTGTGTCGGCTGGTTTCACCGCCAGCACCCTGCCCACGTGCAACCAGTCTCCCTGTCCCGCAGGCACCACCGCGCCATAACCGTCGTCGCTCTCGTTTTCGACGCTCCACGTTGCTGCCGGCGGACGCATCTGGTGCTCCATCTCTTCCGACGTAAGACGGGTCATGATTTCTTCGAAGCCGTACACGACTCCGATCTGCGAGAGCGAGCGACGGCGCTCCGTGCGCCGTTCCGGACGCCGCTCCACCATTGCCGGCCCAGATGCTCCAGCACATGGATCACCGCACCCATGTCGCCGATCCCCTCCAGGTTCATTTCGCTGGGCACGATCTCGCCGCCCGCCAGCTTCGAGACGAGTTCGTCGATCTGCGTCATGACCCGGCCCGCGCCAAAGAACCTCGCGCCGGACCGCATCACGGATACCGGCGTATAGCGCTCCGGCGCCGTCCAGCGATCGATGTCCACGAAGAAATTGGAGGCCTTGGCGGGATGACGCTGCAATTCGAAACGGTCGGACAAGTGATCGATGACGCGATAGGCGATGTCCACCTCCAGCGCCGGCAGGCTGTCGGCCGCCGAGACGGCGAGCATCATGGGTTTCAGGAATTCGCGCGCAAGCGTCGACTTGTCCTCGTAGACGACGACGCGGGCCTGTCCCAAGCCCTTGTCCTCGACGAAGGTCCATAACTGGGACAGGGTCTGCCAGATATCCTTCTCGACCGGCAGGTAACGCATGAGTTGCCACTTCAACCGCATCGAGGTCGCGCGCATCGCGCGCGCCACTACCATCGGAATCTTGTCGCCGACCTCGGCCCAGCCCTGGCTGTAAGTCTGGAACTGCCGGACCAGATGCACGTACGCCGCTTCAAGTTGCGCGCAATACAGCGAGACCGGGCCCCACACGCGTGACTGTTCCGCCGACTCGGTATTGCCGGCGTTTGCAAAATACCGGGCTTCCAGATCTTCCAGCAGCGCGCGCGCGCCGCGATCCGCCTGATCGACCATCTCGAACTGCAAGGCAAGCCTGAGTTCGGGCTGCGAATGCACGGCATCGAGCCGGCCGCCGAAATCGGCGAGCAACTGGAGGCTATCGGGCGCTGACATGGCCGGAAGGAATGGTTTGGGGTGAACTGCGGTGCGGGATCGTCAAGCGGATAAGTCCGGTGCGTGCCAGGGCTCGCACCGGACTCAGGCGGCCCGTTGCATGACGCGAAAGCGAGCCATGTCGAAATCGTGACCGCTTTCCACGAGCTTGCGCGGCACCAGCAGGTAACTGCGTTCGTACGCCCGCATCTCCATGCTTTTCTGCAGCGAAAATGCGCCCGGCCGCAGCAGCAGATTCATTTCGGCCGCGCCGTTGGCGTCGTTCGCATTGGACGGCAGCAACAGCGCACTTTCCAGTTCCGCATCGTCGATCGCGCTGATTGCCGCGAGTTTCACCACGGTCGCACCCTTGGTCAGCACCTGGATGCCGATATAACGCTGTTTGTGATCGTAGGCCGACAGCCGGCGCACGATGCCCACTCCCCACGATGCACCGTCGTCGAGTTTGACGCCCAGCAGCGTGCCCACGCGCAGCCAGTCGCTGGTGGCCTGCGGCATCAGCGCGCCGTAACCGCCTTCGCTCTCGTTCTCCACCGTCCAGACTTCGACGGTGCTGTCGAACGACAGGTCCTGGGTTTCGCCGGAAACAGTGGACACGATTTCATCGAAGTCATGGACCACGCTCATGCGCGAAACGGAATTGCGCCTCTCCTCGCTGCGTGCCGGCGGATTAGGCGCCCAGTATCGGGCCAGATGGCGCAGCGCTTCCAGCACCACCTCCGCATCGAACGTGCCGCCCAGGTTGATGTGAGACGGCACCACGCCATCGACCTGCACAGCGGCAATGAGTTTCTGCAATTCCGGCGCGGCGCTACCCGGCCCGAAGAAGCGCAGCCCCGGCGTCATCTGCAAGTGCGACATCATGCGCGCGGGCACCTTGCCTTCATTCAGGTCGAAGTAGTAATGGCAGCCTTTCGCGGGCTGGCGATTCATCAGGAAGAATTCGGAAAACTGCGCGACGACGCGCTCGGCGATTTCGAGCTTGGCGGGCAGCAGGCTGTCGGTCGAGGAAATATTCAGCATCAAGCCCTTGAGGAATTCGCGCTGGATGGTGGACTCGCCGAATTTTCCCGGATAGACGACGACCGGCGTGGCGGCAAACCCCCTTTCCTCGGCGTAAGAGTAGAGCTTGCCCATCTGCTCCCACACGCGTTGGTCGATCGGTCCGTAGCGCAGCAACTGCCATTTGAGCTGCAGCGTCAGCGCACGCAGCGCGCGCGCCACCACCATGGGCATCTGCGCCTTCAGTGAACTCCACCCGCCCGCGCCCGCCTGAAACCGGGCCAGGCACATCTGGTACGTGTCGGCGACTTGCTTCCAGAACACGAACATGGTGTTCCAGATGCGGATTTCCTGGAATTTCTGCAGGCGCGCGCTGCCGCTCAGATAGTCCTGCGAAAGTTTGCGCTGATGGTTCTTGGCGGCCTGGTCGATGAGATCGATGATCTCGAGAACACGCGGCAGTTTCAGATCGTCGGCACTGCCCAGCGTGTCGAGCCAGTAACAAAGCTCCTCGAGCGACTTGTAGGAGTCGAGCGGCGGCAAATCGGCGATGAACTCGCGCGCCGACTTGTCGTCGGCGAACGGATGGACCGACTTCGATCCCTTGATCCACTTCAACATGCGGTCCCCTCCGGTTGGGAAAATACAGGCGTAGTGCGGTAAATCCGACAGGGCGGGATTATAACGCGCTGTTTATCCGAACTAAGTTATTTTGGACGCGAAGGGTTCAGAGGGCGCGGGCGGCCTTGCCGCCGTGCGCGGCGAGATGCCCGCGCCGGGCGTCGATGCCGGCGAGCAATACCAGCCCGATGACGAAATAGCTGCCCGTGATCAGGATCGCAAGACGATGATCGCCGCCCGATATCCAGCTGACCAGGCCATAGGTGATCGGGCCGAGGATCGAAGACAGCTTCACCGCCAGCCCCCACAGGCCGAAGAATTCCGCGAGCCGGTCCGGCGGACTCATGTAGCCCACCAGCGCGCGCCCTGCCGACTGGCTGGCGCCGAGACAGATGCCGGCAAGATTCGCCGCGACCCAGAACATCGCCGGGCCTTCGGCGAGCCAGGCCAGCAACACCATGACGCACCATCCGACCAGCGTGATCGCCAGCGTGCGCACGTGGCCAAGCTTGTCCTGCAATTGTCCAAAGGCGAATGCGCCGATGCTGGCGGTTACATTGACCACCAGGATGAGCATGATGGTCTGTTGGGTATTGAACTTCATCGCCTGCTCGGCATAGATCGCCGCCAGCGTGATCACTGCCTGCACGCCGCCCTGATAGAACAGGATGCAGACGAGAAAACGCATCAGGTCGCGGTAACGGCCGGCATCGCGCATGGTTTCCCAGGTGCGCGTGAACGCATTGACGTAGGCCCCGCCGGGCAATTTCAGCGGCGCCGAGCGCTCCCTGAGAAAAAGAAAAGTCGGCAGCGAGGAAACCGCGAATAGCAGCGCAGTGATCAGCATGGTCACCGGCACGAATTGCCCGGACGATTGCCCGTGTATCTGCGCCCAGGTCACATACCCGAGACAGGCGCCGAGGCTCACCAGTCCGCCGATGTAACCCAGCGCCCAGCCCCAGCCCGACACCTTGCCCAGCGCATTGCCTTTGGCAAGCTCCGGAAGGAAAGCGGCGATCAGGTTTTCGCCGGAACCATAGAAAAAATTGGAAACGACCAGCAGCGCGATGCCCAGCGCCAGATCGCCGGGACCCACCAGGGCCAGCGCGGCGGTGGCAGCGACGCAACCGATGGTCGTAATCGCCAGCAGGCGTTTCTTCGCCGCATGCGCATCGGCATACGCGCCGATCAGCGGCGCCGTGACGACGATGAGTGCGTAGGAAATGGACAAAGCGCAAGTCCACGCAAAAGTCGCCCAGACTTCCTTGCCGGCGACGACGGCGACGAAGTACGCGTTGAATACCGCGGTAATGACGACCGTCGTATAGCCGGAGTTGGCGAAGTCGAACATCATCCAGCCCCACACTTCGCGGGGACGGACATCGCCGGCAAGATTTGCGGAAGGGGTTGCGCTCACCGGCCCGGATCGGCGAGGCTTAGGATTTTTCCTGCTCGGGCCAGTTTTTGATGTACTGCTTGAGAAGCTTGTTTTCGAAACTCGCGGCGCGCAGCGACGCTTTCGCCACGTCATGGAAGGACAGCACCCCGATCAGCGCAGCGCTGTCCTTGATCGGCAGATAGCGCACATGGTTGTCGGTCATCACGCTGCGCATCGTGTCGACGCTGTCGTCGAGATTGCCGCAGATCGGATTGCCCACCATGACCTGGTTGACCTTCACTTCGTGGATGTCACCGCGATAGCGATGCACCGCGGCCAGCACTTCGCGAAAGGTCAGCAACCCGGTCATCTGCCCTTTTTCCATCACGACCAGCGAACCGATGTCGTGCTCGACCATCAGGCTCACGGCCTGCGGCAACAGCGCGTCCGGCCCGATGCTGAAAATCTGCCCGCCCTTGATCTTGAGAATGTCCTTGACCTGCATGCCTGCTCTCCCAGAGACCCCGACCCGGAGTCCTTTAAATGATGCCGCGGGCCTTCAACTCCGCGATCCGTCCGTCATCGTAGCCCAGTTCGGCCAGCACTTCACGCGTATGCTCGCCCAGTTTCGGCCCCAGCCAGCGCGTGCCCCCGGGCGTTTCCGCCAGCTTGGGCACGATTCCCGGCACGGCCATTTCTTCGCCGTCAGGCAACCGCGCCTGCTGGATCATGCCGCGCGCGCGATATTGCAGGTCGCCGACGACATCCGCGATGTCGTAGATTTTCCCCGACGGCACCTGAGCCTGCGCCAATACCTTCAGCACATGATGCAGATCGTGCGCCGCGCACCAGTCGCCGATCACCTGGTCCAGCATCGCAGTTTGCGCGACCCGGCCTTCATTGCGCGCGAGCGCAGGATCTTCGGCGAGGTCATTGCGGCCGATCGCGACCATCATGCGCCTGAAAATCGAGTCGCCGTTCGCGCCGATCACCACGTACTTGCCGTCGCGCGTCGTGTAGGTGTTCGACGGCACGATGCCCGGCAGCGAAGCCCCGCTGCGCTCGCGCACGAAGCCGGTCATGTCGTATTCCGGCAGCAGGCTTTCCATCAGGCTGAACACGGATTCGTACAACGCCACGTCGACGACCTGGCCTTTGCCGCCGTTGACCTCGCGATGGCGCAACGCCATCAGCGCGCCGATCACGCCATAGAGCGAAGCCACGGCATCGCCGAGGCTGATGCCGACCCGCACCGGCGGGCGGTCCGGATGACCAGTAACGTAGCGCAAGCCCCCCATCGCTTCACCGATGGCGCCGAATCCGGCGCGTTCGCGGTACGGCCCGGTCTGGCCATAGCCCGACAACCTGACCATGACCAGCCCCGGATTGCGCTTCGACAACTCGTCCCAACCCAGTCCCCATTTTTCCAGCGCGCCGGGCCGGAAATTTTCGATGACGATATCGGCTTCGGCGGCAAGTTCGCGCACGATCTCCTGGCCGTCCGGTTCGCGCATGTTCACGGTCACCGACTTCTTGTTGCGCGCCTGCACGTACCACCACAGCGAGGTACCATGATGAAGCTTGCGCCACTGGCGCAGCGGATCGCCGCCGTCGGGAGATTCGATCTTGATCACCTGCGCGCCGAATTCAGCCAGCAGGCGCGAGCAGAATGGCCCGGCAATCAGCGTGCCGAGTTCAAGAACCTTGATGTCGGATAAGGGTCCCATAAGTGCTGTGAATGGTAACAAGGCAGCGAGTCGACAGCCGGACGCGCTATTATCTGCAAAATTCCGAATACAGGGGAACCGAGAAATGAAACGCCTGCTTGTTCTGCTAGCCAGTCTCCTTTTCCTGACCGTCAACAGCGAGGTTTCCATGGCCGCCTGCCCCGATCTGCTCAACCACCAATTGAAGAACCTCGACGGCCAACCGCTCGACTTGTGCGAGTTTTCCGGCAAGGTCGTGCTCGCTGTCAATACCGCGAGCTACTGCGGCAACACGCCGCAGTACAAGGGACTCGAAGCGCTCTATCAGAAATATCGCGACCAGGGCCTCGTAGTCGTCGGTTTCCCGGCCAACGATTTCGGCGCGCAGGAACCGGGCAGCAGCAAGGAGATCAAGGATTTCTGCGAACTGACATACGGCGTGAAATTCCCGATGGTGGAGAAGACCAGCGTCGTGCCCGGGAAAGCCAACCCGGTATTTGCCCAGCTGGAAAAAATGACCGGCGACGCCCCCGAATGGAATTTCCACAAGTACCTGATCGCCCGCGACGGCAAGCGCGCCTTCAGCTATGCCGCCCGCACCAAGCCGGAGAACGACGACATCGTGAAACAGATCGAAACGCTGCTCGCCGAAAAGCCATAAGGCACTACTTCGTCAAGGTCTTCACCGCAGAGGCGCAGAGGCGCAGAGACGCAGAGGAAACGCAGAGAAAAGCGAAAAGTAGAATAGATCGACGAATCGCAATCGCTATCCGTTGATAGTGATTGCAGGAAGTTGTTTAGCCGGATTCGCACAAGATTTCAGCAGATGAACAAATCGCACGCCAGTAATCCGAGCTCGCCCACGCAATTCCAGTACTTTTCTTTATTTTCTCTGCGTGTCCTCCGCGTCTCTGCGGTGAAGGGTGAAAGTTTTGAAGACGTCACCAGGTGTCGACAAAAGCGCGCTTCTTGCCGGTCCGGGATTTGGCCGGCGGGAGTGAACGCAGTCCGGCCATGACCCAGGAGCGCGTGTCCGCGGGATCGATGACGTCGTCGATCTCGAATAATGTCGCAGTGCTGAGCGCTTTGCCGCGCTCGTAGGCTTCAGCGACCATTTCGTCGAACCGCGCTTTGCGCTCGGCGGGGTCATTGATGGCTTCCAGTTCCTTACGGAAACCGAGCTTGACCGAGCCCTCCAGGTTCATCGGCCCGAACTCTCCCGTCGGCCACGCAACCGAGAACATGGGCAGATGGAAGCTGCCGCCCACCATCCCTTGCGAACCGAGGCCGTAGGCCTTGCGCAGCACCACGGAAAAGATGGGGACGGTCATGTTCGCGCCGACGACATAAAGCCGGCAGCAATGCCGGACGAGCGCGGTGCGCTCGGCCTCGGGCCCCACCATGTTGCCCGGCGTATCGCAGAGTGAGAGCACCGGAATGTCGAAGGCGTCGCACAGTTGCAGGAAGCGTGCGGCCTTGTCGGCGGCGTCCGCGTCGATCGCTCCGCCGAGCACCATCGGGTTGTTCGCGAGCAGGCCCAAGGGTCGTCCTTCGATGCGAATAAACGCACTGATCATGTTGGTGCCGAAGTCGCGCCGCAGTTCCAGTACAGAATCCTGGTCGGCAAGCAGGTCGATCACGCGCCGCACGTCGTAAACGCGCAGGCGATTCTCCGGAACAACCTGGCGCAGTTTGCGCTGGTCGGCGCACTTCCAGTTGGCGACCGGCCCCTGAAAGTACGACAGGTATTTTTTGGCGACACGCACCGCTTCGGCTTCATCGGCCACGACGATGTCGATCACGCCGTTACGGCGCTGCACGGAGGTCGGACCCACTTCGTCAGGGTGGAACACGCCGAGTCCACCGCCTTCGATCATGGCGGGGCCACCCATGCCGAGCGTGGTCTTCTCGGTTGCAATGATCACGTCGCAACAACCCGCCACGACCGCATTGCCGGCAAAGCAGCGCCCCGACACCACGCCGATCAGTGGAACCAGTCCGCTCAGCTTGGCAAGCAACGTAAATGCCTTGATGTGCAGCCAGCCGGCAACGATCGCATCGGTATCGCCCGGACGTCCGCCGCCGCCTTCGGCGAAGACGATGACCGGCAGGCGCCACTGCGCCGCCAGTTCGAACATCCGGTCTTTTTTCTCGTGGTTCTTGGCGCCTTGCGTACCCGCGAGGACGGTGTAGTCGTAGGACATCGCGATGCAGCGGGCATCGACGTCGGGAAACAGCGCGCCGTTGACGCGTCCGATGCCCATGACCAGGCCATCGGCCGGCGTGCGGGCGATGAGATCCCCCATCGTCCGGCGGCTGCGTTGCGCCGCGACGGTAAAGGCGCCGTACTCGTGAAAGCTGCCAGGATCACATAACTCGGCAATGTTCTCGCGCGCCGTGCGCAAACCGAGCTTGTGGCGCTTCTCGACTGCTTCCTGCCTGGCTGCGTCGAGCGTCAATGCCCGCCTTTGCTGAAGCTCGGCCAGATCGGGCCGCACATGCTCCGGATCGATCGACCGGGCCGAAGCAGTCACGTTCGCCTGGTCCCCGACCGCATCGACGATCAGCAGCGCGGCACCTTCGATCAAGGTCTGGTCTTGCGTGCTGCGGATCTCCCGCACGACACCCGCAATCGTGGAAGCGATGACATGCTCCATCTTCATCGCTTCCATGACGGCGACTTGCTGGCCGCGCTGGATGGAATCGCCGACGGCGACGTCGATGCTGACCACCGTCCCTGAAATCGCTGCGCTGATGGCGTGCGTGCCTTCCGGCAACATCTCGCCGGGAACCGGCGCCACGCCGAAATCATGCTTGCCGTGCGTCAGAATCGCCAGCGGATCGAGTGAACCGGCATTGCCGGCAGGGGCAATTGCGTTCGACGGGCCGCCGTACAATCGCGGATGCTCACGCGGAGCGCACAGCAACGCGAGATTGTCCTCGATGAATCCGGTGTGCCAGTGCCCGTTCGCAAAATCGGCAGAGCAGAGCAGGTTGAGCAAAAACTCCCGGTTGCTGGAAACGCCCGAGATGCGGAACTCCGACAGGGCACGGCGCGCCTTCGCCGTCACTGCGTTCAGGTCGCCAGGGGTCACGTGCACGATGACCTTTGCGAGCAGCGAGTCGAACCGCGGATTGACGCGAAAGCCCGAGTGGCCGTTCGTATCGACGCGTACGCCCGGACCTGCGGGCGGATCGAAGGCGTCCAGCACCCCGGCCGCGGGGCGAACCACGCCGTCGGACGACATCGTCTCCGCGTTGACACGCATTTGCATGGCGATGCCACGCGGTGCCGGTACGTGCGAGGCGGTCAATCCCAGTTCTTCCAGTGTGCGCCCGCCGGCGATATCGAGCTGGGTGCGCACGAGATCGATCCCGGTCACCTCCTCCGTGACGGTGTGCTCGACCTGCAGGCGGGGATTGGCTTCGATGAACGCGAAACTGGATTGATCGTTCGCATCCTGCTCCACCAGGAACTCGAACGTCGCGAGGCTGAGTAATTTCACCTTCCCTGCCATGCGCATTGCCGCTTCGATCAGGCGGTCGCGCAATGCCGCTGACAGTCCCGGCGCGGGCGCGATTTCTACCAGCTTCTGTCGATTGCGCTGCAGGCTGCACTCGCGCTCCCACAGATGGGTGACTGCGCCGGTGCCGTCGCCGACGACCTGTACTTCGATGTGGCGGGCTCGGGGGAAGAGCTTTTCCACGTAGACATCGCCGTTGCCGATTGCTTGCATCGCCTCCGAGCGGCAGCGTTCATAGGCCGATTCCAGATCCGCAGTGCTCAGTACCTGCCGTATGCCACGGCCGCCGCCGCCCGCGATGGCCTTGATCATGATTGCGCCATTAACGCCAAGGGACTGCAGGAATCGACGAGCCTCTTCGATCGACGTTGCGCCGTCGGTCCCCGGCGGGACCGGGACGCCACACTTCACGGCGAGGCTGCGCGCCTTGCCCTTGTCGCCGAAAACTTCCAGTACGTCGGGCGTCGGTCCGACGAAACGCAACCCCGCCTCGCTGCATTTGCGCGCGAAGTCCGCGTTCTCGCTCAGAAAACCATAGCCGGGGTGAACGGCATCGCAATGGGCCGCAAGTGCCAGGCGAACGATTTGTGCCGCGTCGAGATAGGCGGCCGGGCCCTTCCCCGCCAAACGGTGCGCTTCATCCGCTTTGCTGACGTGATCGGACGATGTGTCGTCCTCCGAGAAAATCGCATGGGAGCGAATCCCGGATTCCGCGGCGCCGCGAGCGATCCGGATCGCGATCTCGCCGCGGTTGGCGATGAGCAGGTGCTTGAGTGTCATGGT
>JANXPQ010000246.1 GCA_025357235.1 Betaproteobacteria bacterium | reverse complement strand
CGTCGTTGACCGCCTCATCGCCCCCGTCACTGGCCAAGCATTCTACCGCGACGCCGAACTCAAGGGCTTCGCGGTTCGCGTGACCGCAAGCGGCGTGACTTCGTTCGTCATGGAGAAGCGCATCGATGGAAAAGTTCGGCGAATCACGTTGGGCCGCTACGGCGAATTGACCGTCGAGCAGGCGCGCAAAGAAGCGCAGAAGCTGTTAGGTCAAGTTGCTATGGGGATGAACCCCATTGTCGACAAACAACGCGAGCAACTGCGCGGCCTCACCCTGGAGCAGGTCTATGCCGAATTCAAACGCGTGCGCGCGGGACTCAAGACCGGCACGCTGTACCAATACACCCAATTCATGAACGGCGTGTTTGCGGATTGGAAGACGCGGCCGATTGCCTCCATCACCAAAGACATGGTTGCGAGGAAGCACGCGCAGCTCGGCGCCAACAGCGAATCGACCGCCAATCTGGCGCTGCGGTTTCTGCGCTCGCTGTTCAACTTCGCCTTGGCGCAGTACGAGGACGAAACCGGGCTGGCAGTCCTCACCGAAAACCCGGTGCAGCGCTTGACCCGTACCCGGTCCTGGTACCGTACCAAGCGCAAGCAATCCGTCATCAAGATTCACCAGCTACCGTCATGGTACGAGGCTGTGACCGAGCTGCGCGACGACCCGGACCCGACTCCGGTCTCCGTAACCGTAGCAGACTACTTACTGATACTGCTCTACTCGGGGCTACGGCGCCAGGAAGCCGCGCAACTGACGTGGGGCTGCGTGGACCTGGAAGACCGCACGCTGGTGATCCCGGATCCAAAAAATCGCGTCCCGCATCTCCTGCCGCTTTCTAAACCGATGCTCGACATCTTGAAGCGCCGCAAGGCCGAGGCCCAACGGGCAGAGCAACAATTAAAGGAGGGCAGAGAGGACATGTCGATGCAGAAGCAGCGACGACTCCAGGCGAGCACGGTTTATGTATTTTCTGGGGAAGGCTCGGCGGGCTATCTCATCGAGCCCAAGCGA
The DNA here is from genome assembly GCA_025357235.1 of Betaproteobacteria bacterium. Lineage (GTDB taxonomy): Bacteria > Pseudomonadota > Gammaproteobacteria > Burkholderiales > JACQAP01 > JACQAP01. The sequence goes on along the minus strand of JANXPQ010000246.1, from coordinate 2,311 downwards.
CAAATCGAGAAGGTGATCAAGTCGTCCGAAGTGCAATTCAGTCTGCATGATCTGCGCCGCACGTTCATCACCATCGCGGAAAGTCTCGACGTTTCGCCTTACGCCATCAAGCGGCTCGTCAACCATACCGTAAGTAACGACGTCACGGCGGGCTACATCATCTCGGACCTTGAGCGCCTTCGCGGCCCCATGGATAAAATTGCGGCGTTCATGCATCACGCCGTTAACGCCAAGCCGAAAGCCAAAGTCCACCATCTGCGCGTAGTGAGCGCCTAGTCCGGGGACACGCCGCGTTACGTTGAGCAGCCGTTTTTCCAACATACGCAGAAGGTCCGCCTCAATGGGCGCATAGCGATCGGTAAGCCCGCGGACTAGACATAACCAATTATAACCTTTAATATAACCATGCCCTATGCAATCCAGATCCGCCGGCAAGCCCAGAAGAAACTGCAAAGCCTGCCGGCAAGCGAGCGTGAGCGCCTGGCGCTGAAGATTCAGGCACTCGGGAACGATCCCGACGACAAGACCCTGGACACGAAAAAACTCACCGCCTCGCCGTACTGGCGATTGCGTGTGGGAAGCTGGCGCGTCATTTACGACCGCCAGGACGCATTGCGAATCATCGCCATCGAGGCGATCAAGCCGCGTGGAGACGCCTACAAATGAATGCACCCGTCAATTTGCAAGTCATCAAGTCCATTGAGGGCAAGCCCGAATACGTGCTGATCCCGATGGCGGTTTACAAAGCGTTGCGCGAGGAAATCGAGGATGAGATCGCAGGCCTCGAAGCCGCCGCGGACAAGGGCAAGGATTACGTCCCCTTCGCCGTGGAGGACTATGTGAGCAACCCGGTATCGCTCGCCCGCATCCGGGCCAACGTAACGCAGGAACAACTCGCCGAGCGCATGGGTGTGTCGCAGGCCTACGTCAGCAAGATCGAGAACCAAGCCAAAGTCACCGCCAAGCTGCTCGCCAAGATCGACGCGGCACTCGCGAAGAAAAAGAAGCGATCGTAGACGCATGTTGCACCCGAACGATTTTCGGAGCCTCTGGGAACTGGCGCACGTTTGGGAGGGATACAACCCAGACCAGACCGATCCCGTCAATCTGCCCGAGCCGGTCGTCGACAAGTTGCAGAAGCTCATCTGGGGTTATCTCAGCGGGCAACTTGTACTTCGGAGAGCGCGCGGTTGGCGTGTATATCAGCACGACGCCCACTTGCTTCTATTCAACATAAACCGCACGAGGGTCCGCCTCGCCGATACAGTCACAGACGACACGCCTTACGATAAGAAATTTCTCTCCGGACTCTTTGTCAGACGTGCTCAACTTCTGAAATGGTGTGAGAAGGAATACCTCACTCCACCGAAGATCTGGGCGCCCGCCTCCTTGCCCGCAGACTCGGTGGGCAGGCCCGCCATCGGGAAACACAAGAACGAAGCCATCGATAAGCAGTTATGCCAAGCCATTGCCCGCGCGCTATGGGACGTTGACGCGCGAATCCATCCCGCACACATGGCAAAGAGCAAGGCAGTCCTTCAGTACGGCAATGGAGGCCAATACAAAGGCGAAAATACGGTGAAGGACTGGGTCGGCGAAGTGGACCCGTTACGCAAGGAACGCAAGCCGGGTCGGCCGCCGGTTGATGCATCCGAGTACCTGATTGATCTAGAAACGGGCGCTCTGAGGCAGAAAATCCCTGAGTAATTATCTCGGGGTCGCGCGCGGCCCGTTCGCAACTCACTCTTGCCATTGCTCTAAAACCCCTGCTCTCCCCAAAGCCCGGGTTTAAACCCTTTCTTTGAGTCAGACCGGGATTTTTTCCCGGTCCAAGCTCTCGCAATCTGTCGCCTCGTTGTTCAACTTTACGAGGTGACAAATCATGATCGAAAAACTTCTCACCACGCAGGAGGCGGCACGCCTGCTGTGTGTCAGCATGGCCTTTCTCGAACGGGATCGGTGGGCTGGTGCACGGATTCCGTTCGTGAAGGTCGGCAGTCGGGCCGTTCGCTATCGGCTTGCGGATCTGCACGGCTACATCGAATCCCAGATCAAGCTCTCCACCAGCCAGCGCTAGGGTTGCCATGGAATTCCACCTGGCCAATCCCCTGCCGGCGTTTGCCACGTCGGCGCAGCGTATTGCATGGCACCTGGGCGAGCCTGAGGGCTTGGACCGCGCCTATCTGGTCGGCAAGTTCAGACAGTTCCCGGATCGCTTTCACCGTGCCATCGCGAGGCAGTATCAAGACATCTACGACGCGAATGGTAGGCGAGAGGCCAATCTGTTATTGCTGCATCTCGCAGGACGTTT
>JANXPQ010000206.1 GCA_025357235.1 Betaproteobacteria bacterium | reverse complement strand
GTAAACAGCCCTGCGAGCCGGTCGGCCGCAAAGCGTTTGCTCCAGCGGCTGATGTAGCTGTCGTTGCAATCAAGCTTGGCGCGAATCTCGGCCCACGTCAGACCATCAGCCAGGAGCAGAATCAGGCGCGCATGCCGGTTCACATCCGCCCGGGCGTTTCTCGCCGCCACCTGCCGCTGCAGTTCCATGCGTTCACCCTTGCTCAGTTCCATCATGCCCTCCATAGGACATGATGATACTATCTTTTTAATTGTTACAGTCCACTAGTCAGTTATTTATTTGATCCGAGCCAGGCGTGCGTACGCTGAAGACCCAGACAGGGCAGCGGCCGATCGAAGCAGTCTGCTGGCGACTGACCGTGCGAGTGCGCTGAGGAGAACAAGAAAATGAATGCTCCATATGACCGGGCGCTGATGAATGCGGATTGCGCCCAGCGTTCCACCGATCCGGTGGATGCGTCAGGAATGCATCCTGACAGCATCCGCGTGTCGAGTCGCCCCCTTGGATGGAAGCCGCTGAATATCGAGAGACGGGAACTCGAGCCCGGAGTCGATTGCCTTCCGGGTGGCGTAACCGAGCATCTGATATTTGTCAGCCTTGCAGATGGCCATGTTATCCGCGAAAGCGGTGGCGACATTGCGGATAAGGAACTCGAGGCTGGCCTGGTGTCCATCCATCCGAGCGACACGCCGGTGCGCTGGGCGTGGGATACCCGGTTGTCTTTCACGATGATGTCGCTTGAGCCCGGGTATTTGAACAAGGTTGCGCGGGAATCCTTCAACTTCGATCCGGCACAAGTTCGGCTGAAGACAGCTGAAGGTCAGCGCGACCCGGTGATTACCAGCATCGCCGGCGCACTGATGCGCGAAGTGATGAGTGGGGACGCCGGCAGCCGCCTGTACGCCGAATCCCTGGCGAATCTGCTGGCGGTCCACCTTTTACGCAATTACACGGAACATCCGGAATTGATCGAGGCGGAGAAAGTGAGCGTTACGCCGCGATCGGTCATCCAGGCGATGAAATATATCCATGAAAATTATCCAGGCGACGTAAGTCTCGCCGACATCGCTGGCGCTGCACATTTGAGTTCGTATCACCTGACCCGGGTATTCAAGAAGGCAACGGGAGTTTCACCCCATCAGTATCTTGTGCAGGTGCGGGTCAACAGCGCCCGTTCGTTGTTGACCGCAGGAGCGGGTGATCGCTCGCTGGCAGAGATCGCCGCAGCCGTGGGCTTTTCGGATCAGAGCCATCTGACCCGGCACTTCAAACGCATGCTCGGTGTTACCCCGAAGCAACTGCGTTCCTAGATTATCCCGTTGAAATTCCACTGCGGCGATTCGCCAGAGCGGAATTATTTCCGTGCAACGGAACGCCGCGCAAGTTTCGTCCAAAAACCGGGCAACCCTATCCAATCTCTTTCGTCCGTCAAACCGTATCTTCCAAGTGAAGGATCAGTCGGGTTTCGCAGCGCTGATTGAACTGCAGCCGCTGCGGCGGGTTTCTTTTTTGTCTCGTCCCCGCAGTTGACTAGAATGCGAAGGTCGCTTTAACGGTAGACCTTCATGGCAATTCAGGCCACGCGCTGGATAACCGTGTGTGTTATTGCGCTGACGATGGCATCTTCGCCACTATAGCGCTCGCCGGGTTAGCCAGTCGAAACGCGGCCGCTTGCTTCCGGCGACCAGGCCAGCATCACCAACGCTACCCCGATCAAACCCATGCCGATTGCTTCGACGGGCGTCGGGTATTCCCCAAGTTGCAGCCACGCTGCCAGCACGCCGACTATGGGCGACGCCAGCGTACCGAGCCCGGCCATGCCTGCCGGCATGCTGGCCGCGAGTCCGCTTGCAAAATTCCACGGCTGGACCAGGACCAGGAGGCCGGATAACGATGTTGCGACTGCCAGCATTTGCCACCGGCTCAGACGTTCATGAAGTGCAAGCCAGGCAAACACCAGCACCCAGAACGGCATGGTGTAGCACAACACGGCGGTTTTGCCGATCGCGCCAAGACGCAAGGCGCTTAATGTGCAGCCGAAATTGAAGGCGAGCAGGAAACCCAGCAGCAATATCGGACGTCATTGGTGCCGTGCTGGGAACAGCGGTACACCGACTTTTATAAGGACCGGAATCAGGCATACCGCGCCCAGGCAAAATCTCAGGGTAGCGAATTGAAACGGACCCGCGTAAGCGAGTCCGATCTTCATCATGATGAAGTTGCAACCCCAGATGAGTGAGACGGATGCGAGGGCTGCTGCGTAGCGCTTTTCGGTTGCGGCGGTCATTGCTGCTTTTATCGGTTGTATGCGCACGCGCGATGCGGTGCACCATCGGAATAATGGCTTACGCCACTCCGTGTGCGCGCCTGATAGCGGAACCTGCCCGATAATTCGACTATACTTGCCCGCGATTGGGGAAGGCGGCCACGCGCAGTTGTCCAATCAACATAAAAAAATTAATTCAGGGGAGGAGACGTCATGATCTGGTCTCAGGTTTACGACCCGCTCGGCAATACCATCCTGTCCACGCTCGTCTGTGCAATTCCGGTCATTGTATTGCTCGGTGGGTTGGGGATCTTTCATATTCGCGCGCACTACGCTGCGATCGCGGGTCTGGTTGCCGCGGCGGTGATCGCGATGTTCGTCATAGGCATGCCTGGCCAACTGACGTTGCGCGCCGGTTTCTATGGAGCGCTGTTCGCCGTTACCACGATCTGCTGGATCATCTTGAATCTGATTTTCCTTTACCGGATGACGCTGAAAGCCGGGTTGTTTACGGTTCTGCAGGACAGCATCGGCGGCATCACGAACGACAGACGTTTGCAGCTCGTTCTCATCGCGTTCTGTTTCGGTGCCTTTTTCGAAGGTGCTGCCGGAGGCGGGACACCGGTCGCGGTGACCGGTGCAATCCTGATCGGGCTGGGCTTCTCGCCTCTGGCTGCATCTGGCCTGTCGTTGATCGCCAATACTGCGCCGGTTGCGTATGGCGGGCTCGGGACGCCCATTATTGTTTTGCAATCGGTTACGCAACCGGATAATTCGGATTATCTCTTCACGCTTTCATCCATGGTGGGTCGACAACTGCCGTTCTTTTCGGTGATCGTTCCATTTTGGCTGGTACTGACGTTCTGCGGCTGGCGCCGCACGATGGAAATCTGGCCCGCGATTCTGATGGCCGGCATTGCGTTCGCCGTTCCGCAATTCTTCATCTCGAATTATCACGGTCCGTGGCTGGTGGATATGCTCTCCGCCATGATTTCGATGGTAATCCTGGCGGTGTTTCTGGCCTATTGGAAGCCGAAGACTGTGATGCTGGACGCCACCGGCTCGGGACTGACGGTGCCCCGTGCCGAGGCGGAGGCGGTGCACCATGGTCATAGTCGCGAATTGGTAATCAAGGCGTGGACCCCGTGGGTGATCCTGACCGTGGTGCTGTTCGTATGGGGTATCAGCTGGTTCAAGAGCTATGTATTGAATTTCCCCGGGGTCACTTATTGGGAAATTCCGATCGATGGCCTCCACAAGATTGTGCAGCGGGTGGCACCGGCGGTGGCCGAGCCGCGCCTCGAACCCGCAGTATGGAAGTGGGGCATCTTGTCCGCCACCGGCACAGGCATTTTTTTGGCGGCGATCGTCGCCGGCTTCGTGATGGGTTTCAAGCCGCGCGAGATGTTCAAAACCTGGATCGAAACCTTCGGCATCATGAAGTATTCGCTGCTGACGATTCTGGCGATGCTGGCACTGGGCTACATCACGCGCTACGCCGGCATGGACGGTACCCTCGGACTGGCTTTCGCCAACACCGGCTGGCTGTACCCGTTCTTCGGCACGATGATTGGATGGATTGGCACTGCGTTGACTGGAACCGATGCGGCATCCAATGCTCTGTTCGGCAGCCAGCAGGTGATCACTGCCAACAAGTTGGGCCTGAGTCCGACGCTAATGGCGGCAGCAAACAGTTCCGGCGGTGTGATGGGCAAGATGATCGATGCGCAAAGCATCGTCGTTGCGTCCGTGGCGACCAACCAGCAGGGCAGGGAAGGGGTAATCCTGCGCTACGTCTTCTGGCACAGCATATCGCTGGCCGCGCTGGTCGGCGTCCTGATAATGCTGCAGGCTTATGTGCCTATCTTCCAGGCGATGGTATTGAAATAGCAAGGCGCAAGTTTTGCCCCGGCACGGCGGTTTTCGCCGTGCCGTTTTCATTTTGACACTGATGAACAATCTGCAAGTCGTACTCGCCAGCCGACCGCAGGGTCCGGTCACCGAAAGGAATTTCCGCTTTGTCGAATCGGCAATGCCGTCGCCGAACGATGGCGAGGTCTTGGTGCGCAACATTTTCCTATCGCTGGATCCTTACATGCGGATGCGCATGAACGACGGCAAATCTTATGCGCCACCAGTGCAACTTGGCGAGGTCATGGTTGGCGGCACCCTCGGCGAGGTGGTCGAATCGAGGGACCCGCGGTTCAAGATCGGCGATGTCGTCGGCGGCAGGGCGGGATGGCAGCTTTACGCAGCCGTCGGCGCGGGCACATTGCGCAAAGTCGATACACGGGGCGCACCCTTGTCGGCGGCGTTGAGTGTTATCGGCATGCCCGGTGTCACCGCCTGGTACGGCTTGCTCAGGATCGGTGAGCCCAAACCCGGCGAAACGGTGGTCGTATCGGCCGCTTCCGGAGCTGTTGGAAGCGTAGTCGGACAGATTGCCAGGCTTAAAGGATGTCGTGCCGTCGGGATAGCCGGTGGATCTGCGAAGTGTGAGTATGTCGTGAACGAACTTGGTTTCGATGCATGCGTCGATTACAAGTCGGATGCATTCGAACGCGAGCTACGCGAGGCGACGCCGGATGGAGTCGACATTTACTTCGAAAATGTCGGCGGTCGCGTACTCGACGCCGTGTTGCCGCTTTTCAACGCCTTCGCCCGGATTCCTTTCTGTGGCTACATTTCCGAATACGACGACTCCGCGGCTTACGGCGTGCGGCA